>JBGTCP010000180.1:0-2259 GCA_041748815.1 Chthoniobacterales bacterium | reverse complement strand
AACACACTCCCGCCACCGCCGCCTCCGCCAAAAACCTCGCGGAAAATGTCGAACGGATCGTGGAAACCACCGCCCGCCCCTCCGCGCGAGGCACCCTGAGTGAACGCGGCGTGGCCGTACCGGTCGTAAGCGGCACGTTTGTCGGGATCGCTCAGCACGTCATACGCTTCACCCAGCTCCTTAAATTTTTCTTCAGCCTGCGGGTCGTCTGGATTCTTATCCGGGTGGTAGCGCACCGCGAGCTTGCGGTAAGCCTTTTTCAGCGCCTCCGGATTTACGTCGCGTTCGACTTCGAGAGTTTCGTAGTAATCTTTTTGAGCGGGCATCAGTCAGCGGGTCCGGATGATACGATCACGTTGGCAGGGCGGATGAGCCGGTCGCGCAGGCGGTATCCACGTCGTGCCTGACGCAGGATTTGTCCTTCGGGCACATCATCGCTGGGTTCCTGTCCGAGTGCTTCATGAAGGTTGGGATCAAACGGCTGGCCGACCGCATCCACGGGTGTGATACCATGGTTCGAGAGAAAGTCCTCAAACTGTCGTTGCACCATGCCCAGCCCGAGCACGATGGCTTCGCCTCCTTCGCTTTGCTTAGCGGCTTCCAACCCGAGGGAAAAATTATCCAGCACGGGCAGGAGATCCTCGATCAACGATGCATTTGCGTAGCGGATGGCCTCCTCTTTTTCGCGGGCGGAGCGCTTGCGATAGTTATCAAGATCTGCCTGACTGCGCAGCGCGAGGTCGCGGAATTTCTCAATATCAATCTGCAGCGCAGCGATAGGATCGGAATGAGACTCCTCCGTGCCTCGTGACTGTTCGTTCATGTCTGAAATGTCTTCTAGATCGCTGGGATCTTCCTGGTGTGTCTCGTCTTGCATGGCTTAGTTAATTTTGCGGATGGCGATAATTGTCAAATCATCGGCCTGAGGTTCATCTCCGGCGAATGCTTTTACATCATCGACCAGGCGGGAGAGTATCATCTCTGCTCCCTGACGTGCGGATACCTGCACTGATTGTTTCATACGATCAAGCCCGAATTCCATTTCGTTGACATCCACCGCCTCAGTCACCCCGTCGGTGTAAAGCAGGAGACAGTCGCCGGATTGCAGGTTCACGGAGAAATCGCTCGTCACCCGGTCAAACAGATCGCCGCCATCCACTCCGATGGCCATGCCGCGTGGATTGAGGCGCGAGATCGTCTGGTTTGCGGAGGTAAAAAGGATGGGCGCGTCGTGGCCGGCGCGAGCCAGCGTGATTGCGCCCGTCTCGTGGTCCAGGATCACATAGGCCATGCTGATAAACATGTCTTCCCGGATGTCGGGATAAATCTGCCTGTTCACGATACGCAGCGTCTCAGCAGGCGAGAGGCATCCGGTCGCATGGGCACGGAGCACACTGCGGCACATCGCCATGATGAGAGATGCTGCCACACCCTTGCCCGAGACATCGGCGATCACGATGCCGGTGTGGGTTTCGTTCACTTTGATGTAGTCGAAATAATCCCCGCTCACATACCTGGCCGGCAGGGTGGTGCCGGAGATTTCATACCCCTCAATCTGCGGAGACCGGCTCGGGAGCAGGATGTTTTGGATCTCATTGGCCGTTTGCAGGTCGGAGTCCATGCGTTGTTTTTCACTCGCATCGATGTAGACCTTTGCGCTGTAGAGAGCAAAAGCGGACTGCTCAGAGATCGCCCGGAACAGGTCAAAATCGCCAGCCACAAACGGCCGTCCGATAGGCCCGTTGGCCAATGCGAGCACACCCATTTTTTTTCCGCGATAACTCAGCGGAGCCACCATCACAGACGCAGTTTGTTGCACGGTCTGGAAAATAGCCATCAGCCTTGGATCTTCATCGGGCGAGGCAATGAGGACGGATTCATTCTGTTCCCAGATACTGCCGAGCAATTCATCCCCACGTCTCACGGAGTGCATGCGGATGTGACTCTCAATGGATGCGGGGATACTGTCGGCCTGGTTTTTCACCGCCATCGGCACCACCACGACTGGCGGGCAGTCTTTGGAAAGAAAGGCCGGGATCAGCCGGTCGTTGGCACGATTTGCAAGATAAAGTGCTCCGCCATGTGCATCGAGCACGCTGACTGCGCCCTCCACGATCAGGCGGTGCAGGTCGCGGGGGCGGAGCTCTCCAGCAAAGGCCTCGCCCAGCCCGTGCAGGAAGTTAAACATGCGCTGCTCTTCCGATTGGACTTTGAAGATGCGGACCTTCAGGTCCTTGAGTTCAGCCATCCGTTTGCGAT
>JBGTCP010000179.1:0-16647 GCA_041748815.1 Chthoniobacterales bacterium | reverse complement strand
GGGGAAAACGTTAGCAATGCGCTCAAGAGAAGCGATCTGCTCGGTCCATCCCCACGGGCGTGGGGAAAACCCTCTTATTTACTGCGTCTGCCGAGCACAATGGAAGACAATTACCAGATTTGCAGAGTGTGCCATCAGACTGCTGATTTTCCTGATATTGCACAGGGATGCGAATTCAGTGCCCCGTTCAGAATGGGATATTAGCGGGGTCGATCCAATCCTCGGCGATGAGTGAAATGCCAGAGATATCGATTTCCTTCCTGCCTGATTTTCCTTCGGGGCCTACGCGTTCGATAATGTAGCCTTGGCAGTTTGGAGCGGAGGAAATGCTCATGTAACCAAAATCACTAGGAGCATTTCGGTTGATGAAATCGAGCACTTTGCGGTGCGTGCGCGGATTGAGAGTGCCTACGAAGACATTGGGACGAGGTTCAATAAACCAGCGCTTGAGGTGTCCCCGAATCGCGGCAGGGACATCATTGCAGATGAGGACAGTCATGATGCAAATAGGAAATAATCAAGTATTGGGCTGGAGCGGGTGAGGGTCGGGGGCTGAATCCTCCGGTTCCCCGAGATCTTGAAATAGGGATTTCAGTTCATCGGGCATGCGCTTGAGCATGCGGGATTGCTCGACGTTATGTTTCAGGATTTTTCTCGTCAGCGTGCCGTCGTCGGTCGGGTCGATGGATATGGCTTCGAAGGCGGCGGGCCAGGAGGTTTCATGTTTATAAAGATCAGCCGCATCGTAAATAAATGGCAGTGTGCCGGCCTGATGGACGAATCCGAGTTGGGGAATGAATCCCATGGAGCAGCAAACAGCGGCGGTCAGCGAGTAGAGTGAGGCATTGGCTGCGGAAAGGGCACGGTTGAGGTGATCGGCGAGGTGCCAATTGGAGGGATTGTAATCCCGGCCTTTCCAGGTAACTCCATAATGCAGCCCCAATTCCTCATAGGTGCGTTTTACACGCCGTCCTTCCATTCCGCGCAGCTGTTTAATGGAAATACCGTGCACAGTCGCCTCAGGGAAGCGGTGCAAAAACATCCGCCGGGCGATCTCGTTGCGGGATTTCTGCAAGGCCCACGCGGAGGCATGAATCCGTGCCATGGAGTTGTCATGATTTGGAGTGATACCAAATGCATAAAATCGCAATCCATCCTCACCGAGCCAGAAGAGCGGACAGTTGCATTGAGCACAGACTTTGACAGCTGCATGGGTGACGGTGGTGCCTGGTCCGAGTATGAGAGCGGAGAGTGTTCCCACCGGAAACCGGCAGATCAATCGGTCTGCGCCGATCCATTTGATAGAAGCGTCGTCGACCTCGATCCTGCCATGCTCAAGGTAAAGGGGGGTCCAGCGATCCTTGGCGGGAGCAAGAGTATCGAGGGGCGGTTTTTCAAAAATCGGCATGGCAGCAGAGATTTTAAATGATCAACTACCCGCCGGGCTGGAGCGTGAAACAGGACGGGATTGAAACTCCCGTTTACCAAAGGAGACCGGATGGTCGGACTGGAACCATGCACCGTGGCCTGCACTTTCGATTTGTCCTGTCCCGGTGGAGATCGATGGTGCCAGACGGGCGATCTTTTCCAGCAATGTATCGATCGCTTCTTTGCTGGTCTCTGCGAGGGTGGGCAGAAGCGGTGAGGCGGGAATGCAACATTTGCGCCCGAACCAGACTCCCCACCGGGGATCTTCCAAAGCCGCAGCACATGTGCTGAGGATGTCCGAGTCTCCCTCCAAAGCTGCCAGGAATCGGGAATCGGTGAGGTATGTGCGATGAGTGAGCACTGTGGTGGATGGTCCGCCTGAGGCTTTTCGCGTGATGTGCAGTCGCTGAACGGGATCTGTGCGATCATAGCCCCCGCCGACCGTGTGAAAGTCGGAGAGCCGGATCGGCCCGGTGTTTCCTGCTTCCGACTGCACGGAATACGTGGAAAATGCCAGCGCGGCCAGAGGCTGGAGCCTTTCGGCCTCATCGGGGCTGTGCTTGTCGATACCCATCGCGGCGGCGAGAAGTCCAAGGACCCCGCTTTTGGTCGGAAAGCTCTCGGATTCCCGCCGGTTGAAGCGTGAGGATGATCCCCAGGATTGCATGGGGGCATCGAGATAGAACGCGAGGGCCTGGTTAGACATTTTCGGTGAGTTCCTGGATGAAGGTGTCGAGCGGGGTGCCGGGAATGGTGAGCTCTTTGCTGGTGACGATGCTCCATGTTTCTTTGAGAGCGTCGTGGTGCGTGGCCATGGCTTCAGCGGATGCTGTTGCGAGGCCGGTGCCGTTGCTCTTCACTCCTTCCTCGAAAGCATTGATAAGCTGCACGGGCTGCCCCTTTTCTTTAAGAATGCCCAGCACTGCATGGGGAAGGGTGGCGGCATTCATGGAATTCTTTCTCGCACCGGGAACGGCCATCAAAGTTGCGCGGATAAACGCATCCAGCACGGCTTTCCTTTGAGACGAGTCCAGCTTGCCAAGATGCGCATCGTCAAAGAGAAGATCGAGATTCACCGCCACGTAGCGGTAGTAGGTGGCAGAGGTGAATTCCAGAGTGCCGATCATCCCGGCTCCGGCATCTTCGGACTCGCCTTTGCGATCATCGACTGCGGAGTAGAAATCGACGTCGTTGGAGGCTTTGTGCGTCGAGAGTGCATGCGAGAACATAGCAGCGCCCTCAACGTTCAGAGTGGCGTCATTCGCAACCATGCGTCCGAAAAGTGCGATGTCCGCAGCGTCGAGGCGGCTTGCTTTTTTGGCGGCTTTCTTAGGATCTTCTCCAGCAGCCACGGCTGTGGCGATACCATCGATCTCGCCGGGAGACAAATACACGGCGGTGGTGACCTGCTCCGGATGTTTGCCATGGGGCGTGCTGAAAATCTTGCAGATTTCGTCGGCTTTGGTGGCAGCTTCCGCTTCTGAAAGCCCGGCTTCAATAAGCGCCTGGGTGAAGGGTTCTTTGAGGAAGCGGCTGCGAATACCTTTGAATGCGGGAGCTTCGGAAGCGTCATCCGCGGCAGCCATGCGGGTGGCGCGTTTTAGACACTGGCTTGAGATGCGCGCGCGGGGGATACCCCCGAAAATAGCGGTTTTTGGTGAGCCAACATCATCGCGGTTTAAGCACGAGACGGGGAAGGATTGAAGGATATGGAGTTCGATGAGTTTCATGATGGTATTTCGATGTTTGGATTATGAGATTGGTGGATTGAGATTTTTATGATGCGGGGGCGAGGCAGAGCATTCCGAAGCCGAACGCTTTTGCTGAGCCGATTCCATGCAATGCTGCATGGCGGAATTTTTCAGGGTCTGTGACTTCAAGAATTCCTGAGAACTCTGTGGCTGCATGAAGTCCGGCAGAGCCCTTTTTGATAAAAGATTGTCGTTGGCGTGGAGCGGTGCGCACATGTGCGGGGTCGAAAGAAAATCCATGTTGCTCGCCTTTGCGATGGAGCCATGAGATAAGGCCAGGGTGCAATTTTCCGTCGACTTCCCGGTCCTCGCGATGCGAGACAGGTACGCGGCGTCCGTTTTTGGGATTCTTTTCAGAGCGCACTTTGCGGGTCGGGTTGGCCACGAGGGAGAACCGGAAGCGGGGATGCGTAAAGAATGTGTCTGGTACGGGTTTGCTCTCCCATGCAGGCTCCGGGCACCAGTCCGGTCGATCGGGTGGTTGCTCTGAGAGAGTGAGAAGCCGGAGTCCACCATCGACCTCATCCAGCCGGGTTAGGAAGTTGCGCGTCTCTCCGTCTCTTCCCGGAAATGCCTTCCAAATTTTTTGGTGCCACGAGTAGCTGTCCCGCAGTCCGGAATTGTATGCAGTTTCGTGATCGATGACGATTTTGGTGAGAAAAGATGTGCTCATGATACTGAGGTAGGGGCAAGCTCTTGCGGTGCGCGCCAGAAATCCATGGCCCAGCGGGTTTTTACGGCTTCGGAATCTTTCGCCCACCTGCGCAGATCCCAGAGCAACGTATGATAGTCGATTGCAATGGATTCCCGGCTGATTCGTTTGATCAAGCGATGGAGCTGCTTTGCGACTTCATCCAATTCATTCGAAGCCAAGAGGCGGCGGAAATGGGAGTCGTAGGGATGTTTGTCCTCCTTGCGCTCGCCCAGCGCCAAGGCTGCCTGGCCAACTGAATACGCATTGTCTGCATGATGGGGATGGATGGAATAAAGCGCTGCCGTGACAGCATCGGCCCATCTGGGGTCCTTGACCTGCAGCCTGCCGAGAATGGGATACGCATAGGCCCGAGTGGTTGCGCTCCAGTAGCGTCTCAGCTCTGCACGTGTGCCGGCATCATCACAGATTTCGAGGAGCTTTTTTAGAAAGGGATCAGGGTGATTGGTGTGGGGTTTCATGATTTGGAGGCTGCAGTTTTAGTAGTTTGGTGAGAGTCACGTTTAATCCGTAGACGCCTGAGGCCTGCTGCATAAGCCTGAAGCTGGCGGGGAGAGAGTCTTGGGCAGACCTGTTCGTAGGCTTTGATGGCAGAATTGCGGACCAACTCGCCCCATGGATTGCCCGTTTCGTCATATCCGATGCTCATGGCATCCTCTTGAGCGACAAGATCGAGAAGGGTTTGTGAGCGATGCTGAAGAGCAGTCCAGTAGTACTGTTTGGCTAGTCCAGTAGGAGGTTTGTCCTGCTTCAGACTGTCTCCGTATTGTTTAACTGCGCCATAGAGATGGTTGGATTGTTTTTCGGCATATTCGACCCCCGACTGATACCGTCCGCGCCCTTCATCGCTGAACATCTTCACCGGCACGGTGAAGGTGGATTCGATGGAATCAATGATCTTGGCGTCCTTTGCTTTGACGAGCTCGCCCAACCAGATCTCGCACTTTTTATCCTGATACTCCAACGCATGGGATTGAAGATTTAAAGGTGCCTGCTGTCCCTGGTCGTCAGCGTTCTTGAGCACCGTGACGACATGGAGATCTTTCCAAAGGCCTTTCTCGAGGTCCGCCCGCAGAAGATAAGATTTGTCCTTGTATGTATGGGTGGTGCTGTAGGGATCACGTTGCTCCGGAAACTCTGGCTGTTGGACGCCCATGTCGATGTTGAGACTAAAGCCATCCTCAGCCAGCCACAACGCGCAAGAGCGCGGACTCAGCCGCCCAAGATATCCTACGGAAACCTGAGAAGAAGATTCCCAAGACGGCTTGCTTATAGTTTGAAAATATTCCTTCACGGTCTCGAGATCGAGGCAGTTTACCAGAATGGATTCTTTAAGGTTTGCTCCGCGAAGCAGACAGTTGAGGAATTTCAAGGCCGGGCCGTTGCCTTTCACCTTGGATGCCATGGAACCACCAACGAAAAAGTTCTGATAAGCAAGTATTGCCCGGGCGACGGTCGCAGGTGGAAATTTTCGTGCAGTGCCTCCTTCATGATCCAGCAGGGTGGTTGAGTTGCCGGTGGATAGTTGAAACATGATCTGATCAATTGGATATCCTTCAGCCTCTTGTTTCGGCAATTGTTGAAAAAATCGCGGTCCATCACCATAGAGATTGAAGTTGGGATGAATGTCACTACGTGCCAGGTAGGTGAGAATTTGGGTTTCAAACTCATCGCCAAACTCATCCCAATCTTCTGAAGACTCAGGAGCACCCAGAGACGCTTGAGTGATACACACAAGGAGACGCATGATCGAAATGCGCTCATGGGGTGGACAATCAAGGTCCGCGATTTCTGCCGCTTGCTTGAATAGATCGCTGAGACCGATGAGGCGGTTTTCACTGTTGAGGATTCGAACGGGGATCCAAGGTGATTCGGTAAGGTTGAAATGTTTCATGAGTGGGGCTTTAAAACCAGGATTCATCATCTTCCGTGTAGTCAATGAGCAGTTGCTCATTGCGTGTGTGTTTTAATCCGGTTGTGGAATTGTACTCGAAGGAGAAGGCTGCGTTTTCAGAGCCGAAGCATGGAACGAGGTGATGGAACTCGTCTACCACGCAAAGCACCGCGCCTTGGAGATGTTGCTGAAGCCAGGCGGGCTGGAGCTTGATGAGGTTCTTGACGAAGTATCTGGGAACCCGGATGGCATGAAGTTGTAAAAGTCGGGCCAATTCAAAGCTGAATATGCCGCTCACAAAGCTGCATATTTCGCCTGTGGTGAATTCACACTCGACGCCTCCGACACGCTGAGCGGGCGCATTCTTGAGGACCACCAGGTGCGCAGTTGGTTGAATTTTCCATCGTGTTTGGCTACCTTCAACATCCTCTAGTGCGGCTTCTTTGAATACCCCATTTGCCCAAGCGGTGTTTTCCATTTCTTCAGTAAGTTTCTCAAGCTCCTGCCAGAAAACCTGCACTCCGTCCGGGAGATCCGCCCGGCATTCGAAGGAAGCTTCCAATAGGTCACGGATGTCACCCGGAAGTTGAATCCTGGATCGCTGCGACCACACCCTGTCAGCCATGTAGAGACTGAATGGCGGGTAAACAAATCGATGTGGCTTTAATTGATCCTTCAAATTTTTGTGGTCGGCATCCCATGTCACTTCGGGCTGAAGAATGAGACAGCGGGGTTTCTCGCAAGCTACCGGGCGCTGTCTTGTGGACACCGTGTGTCGATGAAGCCGCCCGATGCGTTGGAGGATGAGATCCGTCGGCGCAAGATCTGTGATCAACAAATCAGCATCAATGTCGATGGATTGCTCAAGAACCTGCGTCCCCACAAGGATGGCTCCATGAGGGCGGAGAGCCTGATTTTTCCCAAGTAAGTCCATCCATTCCGTTTCATTGGCTTCACGATTCAATTGAGTAAATCGGCTATGGATCAGTCCACATCGAATACCAACATCACGAATGGCGGTCTTGAATTGATGAAAGGATTCGCGTGCCAGATCGATGGTGTTGCGAATTACCAACACACAGGCTCCGGATTCTGCCGCAGCCACTGCTTCATTGATCCAATCCGGTTGATTACAAGCACACATGAAGATCTCAACCGTTTTGTGAGCCGGAGTGAGTTCCTCGATGGTGATGGACTGTGAGACTTGATCGCCGGTGGCCACTTTGGTGATCAAAGGATACTCAGAGGACGGATTGAGATCTTCCGCACCGGCAGCAGCTATCAAGGATGAGCGGCGGCTTTTGGTGAGAGTTGCCGAGAGGATAATGACAGTGCATCTGAGCTCCAGCAGCCAGAATACCGCCCGGTCCACCAGCGCGGAAGTGTAAGGATCATAAGAGTGAACTTCATCGATCACCACCACTTTGCCACTGAGCGCAAACATGCGCAGAGCGGAAAACCGCACCCGTAGCACAGCCATCAGGGCTTGATCAATCGTGCCTACTCCAAAAGGAGCCAGCAGCGATCTACGACTGTCCGAGAACCATCGGTTCGCGGTTGAGGCATGGTCGAGCTCGTCTTGCTGCGTTGCCCCGACAACAGTTGGCCGGAGTGGTTGCGTGCGTTGATTCGTCAGCCAGGCATTGCCGTGGATCAGTGCAATTGACGATGGATCAGCGATGCATTTTTCCAGAAACCGGCTTACTCGGTCATGAATACGATTACTGGTGAGTTGTGTTGGAAGAGCAAAATATAAGCCACGTTCCTCGCCATCGTTCCAACGTCGATAGGCAGCGGCCAATGCAGCTTCGGTCTTACCCTCGCCCATCGGCGCTTCTACAATGTAGAGTCCGGGTCCGGTCACCGCATTGATCAGTGCAGCTTGAAGCGGACGTGGGGTGGGCAGATCAAAGAGTGTGGAGAAGGATACCTCGGATTGGACAGCGCAGGAATCCCACCCGATGTCCTTCAAGGCGCTCTCAGCACGATTAGAGGAGTCGTTGAGCGTCGAAGGATTGGCGGTGAGCGGGAACCACGTTGTGTTCGATCCAATCCAATCGGAAAAAATCATGAACCCGGTGAACCAGTGGAGTCGCGCTCCTTTTTGAATGTCGTCTTCCGGAGGCAGGTTGCCAAATATCTCCGTCAGCTCATGCAGCAGTTCGAGCTGAAGGGACGCGAATTGTGATCGAGCATCAATCAGGCGATTCGAGGGGCGGGCATTACTGCAAAAGTATTTTCCATGATGTCCGCCGAGTGCCATTAACCATTTCGAGGGCTTTTCATACTGTTGAGCAAAAATTTGCTGACTTGCGACAGCATGTTTTCCTTCGTAGGTGGTGGCTGCATCCAAGCGCAACGCTTGAGACCATTGCTCTCTCCAATTAGCGCATTTAAGTAAAAAGCCAGGAGAGATTTTCCCGATGTCGTGCCCGGCGACTAAGAGTATTGCACCTTGAGGTAATAGAGTTACTAGTCCAGGCGGGAGTGTCTCTACTATGGACTTTCCAACAGACCCAACATTCACGCAGTGATCACGGACCGACAACGCGGGTACGCCCGCCTCATCGGTTTTGGCCCAGCAGTCACTGAGTGTGATTCGAATGGTGGCGTTCATAGCAAAGAAAGAACTACTAGAATACACCGGTTCCATCACATTAATCGAAGCGCCTGCTTTCCGGCTCATTCTTAGGTCTTGCCGTAAATTGTGGCTTCGATCTCCGGCAGTGGGTCGTTGAAATCGTCGGGGACTTTGAATTCTCCTTTGGAGAGACCGCATGGGCCGGGAGTGATTTGGGAGCGCACCGGAAGAATGATGCCCACCGTCTCCGAGCCATGACACACGGTAACAGGCTGGCCTTCACGGAGGCTCGCCACAAGCGAGGCCGGCAGAGCGAGAAGACTGATGTCGATGGTTTGCATAAAGCGGGGTTGATGAGGGGCCTCGCAGGCAGCATTGCAGAAACCACACCATCCGTGAAGCTTTTACTGTGGCCATGGGAGTTCATGGTTTGGAGTCGAATAATTGCGATTTCGATGAACATTTGCGACGACTCTACACCAGGGGGTGGGTCAACTATGGGGGTACCCCTTGAGATATTTTTGATTTTTCTGTTTCGAGTTTCGAGATGCAAGAAGGTGCGCTTCGCGAAGGAGGATTGGAAGGCTGGGGCCAGCCTTCCCTACCTGCGGACTGATCTGTCAAACCTCTCCGGGATTTACCTTCGTGGCCTTCGTTTCTTCGTGGTAAAAGATCTATCTGAATTCCTGTTCTTCCGCTCCTCATGTTCTCTTGTCAACATTCGGAAACGCTCGCATCGAGAGATAGTGCGGCCAGCGCCATGCCGGTTGAAGTTTCGATTGAAATGCGCTTCGCGAGGGGGGATTGGAAGGCTAGGGCCAGCCTTCCCTACCTACCTTCGTGACCTTCTTTTCTTCGTGGTGAATCCCTCCGATCTGTGGTTGGACTCAGGACGAAATACTTCGGACGGACATTTACAAAACGAATGGCTCTATTCGCTCAGGCACAAACACCTCATTTTCCCTCAAGAGGCAAGATTCGATAATTTCCTCAAACGCCTTGACAGTCTCCTCGTATGTCATTGGAGGAGGAGGATCAATGGTGGGTCGATCAAACACCGGAAAGTTGAGGTCGGTATCCATAGCGGTTGACTAAAGATTACACAGAGCGAGGATGCGATCCAGCGCGGATTGCCCGCCATAACGAAGGATCAGGTCTTTAAACTCCGGCTCAGCAGGATCCAACTGATGAAGCCTAACAAGATGGGTGATGTCCTCCCAGTCCTGAGCCGGCTTGGACCTGTCCGCGCTTGAAGCAGCATGGAGTTTGAGAGCAATGATGTGTTTTACTGAGGGGATTCTAATTCCGCTGCTCTGTTCGGCATCCGTATAAAGCTTCCGAAATGTGGATTCGTCGCAAAGCATTAGATCGACGCGTGGCCACCCGGTGAGACCTCCAAACTGGGCAAATGCACTTCCTTCTGAATAACAGGAATATCCGAATGAAGACAGAAGCTCATTCCAGATTGCCCGTTGCTCCGCCTTTACGAGAAAATCGATGTCCAGAGTCATACGTGGATGCCCATGCCGTGCGACCGCGTGACCCCCGATTAACAGAAACTCCAGCTCAAGTTTTGCCGCCTCTCGTGCCAACCGGTCTATGAGTTCCAGAATCATGAGCTACAGACCGGGAGGATGTGTTTCATAAGTGGGGGGGACTTTCTA
This sequence comes from Chthoniobacterales bacterium, assembly GCA_041748815.1. Lineage (GTDB taxonomy): Bacteria > Verrucomicrobiota > Verrucomicrobiia > Chthoniobacterales > CAKUMP01 > JBGTCP01. The sequence goes on along the minus strand of JBGTCP010000179.1, from coordinate 6,617 downwards.
AAGTTTCCTGACAATAAACTCAAGTGTTATGAATAGCTGAGGCTGAACGCTCCCGATATTCAGCCAGCCATTGCGCACTAAGTCAGTTTATCGGGCTCTGCAATGTCTAAGCTCTCCATTTTCGTGACCTTCGTTTCTTCGTGGTGACTCCCTCTCCTTCTCGTCTTGTTCTCCTGTTTAAATCTTCCTAAGTTGCACTTGACGTCATATGCCGGTCACTGCATATACCGCGGCATGGATGTCATCAGTGTTTACAAATGTCTCTGTGACCGGCAGCGGTTGCGGATTCTGAATCTTCTCAAGGACGGGCCGCTTTGTGTGTGCCATTTGATGGACATTCTGGAGGCGGATCAGGTGAAAATCTCCAAGCAATTGCGCTATATGAAAGACCTGGGCATGGTGGAGGCGGAACGCCAAGCGCAGTGGATGGTTTATCGTCTGGCCGATGATGAAGAACCGTTGCTCCTGGAAAATCTGAAATGTCTTCAGGATTGCAAAGGCGAGAGCACAATTTTCCGCAAAGACCTCAGGAAACGGGCACGTGTGCTGGGCCGTTTGCAACCGGATTCCCCGATCAAGTCCACCTGCGATTGTTAGCACAGAACTGTTCAACCACTGATGGACACCGATGAACACTGATGGGGAGAGAGTTCAGATGGATTCGACTCCTATACGTGATTCAAAAACCCAATCACTTTTAACAAAGCTTATGAAACCTAAAATCCTTATTCTCTGTACAGGGAACTCCTGCCGGAGCCACATGGCGGAAGGCATTGTGCGCAATGCTGCGGGGGATCTTTTTGAGATCTTCAGTGCAGGCTCGAAACCGGCCGGCTATGTGCATCCTAATGCGATTGCGGCACTTCAAGAAATCGGCATAGATATTTCGTCCCACACCTCCAAACATCTCGCCCAGTTTATCGATGCGGGGATTCACACTGTGATCACGGTGTGTGGTAATGCGGACCAGGCCTGCCCGGCTTTTCCTGGCATGGTCAACCGTTATCACTGGGGATTTGAAGATCCGCCAAAAGCGGTGCGGCCGGGCGAGACGGAGATGGATGCATTCCGACGCATCCGCGATGAAATCAAGTTGGTGTTCGATGCATACGTTGCCGGGTACCGGGAGGCGAAGTCGTGAAATCAGAGGCTTCGACGGGGATTAGTTTTTTTGAGAAAAACCTTACCGTGTGGGTCGTGCTCTGCATGATTGCGGGCATTTTGATCGGGATGTTTTTGCCAGCGATCCCGGAATTTCTCAGCCGGTTTGAGTATGCGAAGGTGTCGATCCCGATCGGCATGCTGATCTGGTTGATGATTTATCCGATGATGATGAAGGTGGATTTTGCCAGCATCAAAAACGTGCGGCGCGAGCCACGGGGGTTGTATGTCACGTGGGTGGTGAACTGGCTGATCAAGCCGTTCACAATGTTCGGGCTTGCTGCGTTTTTCTTTTACGTGGTGTTCAAGGCTTTCATCCCGGCCCAACTCGCGAAGGAATACCTTGCAGGCGCTGTGATCCTGGGAGCTGCTCCATGCACTGCCATGGTTTTTGTCTGGAGCCATCTGACAAAGGGCAATCCGGCCTACACGGTGGTGCAGGTGGCCACAAATGATCTCATCATCCTGGTGGCGTTTGTGCCGATTGTCGTTTTTTTGCTGGGCATCGGCGGGGTGAGCATTCCGTGGGATACATTGTTTCTGTCGGTTGTGCTGTTTGTGGTAATTCCGCTGGTCGCAGGCGTGTGGACGCGGATGGCTGTGATCAAGCACAAGGGGATTGACTATTTTCAGAAGGAGTTTGTTACTAAGTTTAACAACACTACCATCGTTGGGCTCTTGCTCACGCTGATCCTGATTTTTTCATTTCAGGGCGGAGTGATTTTGGAAAATCCGCTGCACATTATGCTGATAGCGATTCCGCTGACGATTCAGACCTTTGTCATATTTTTCATCGCTTATCTGGTGAGCAAAAAACTCCGGCTCTGCCATGATGTCGCTGCGCCAGCTGGACTGATTGGGGCTTCGAATTTTTTTGAGTTGGCCGTGGCCGTGGCGATCACCATTTTTGGAGCATCCTCGCCGGTGGTGCTTGTGACGATTGTAGGCGTGCTGGTTGAAGTGCCGGTGATGTTGGCATTGGTGAAGATCGCCAACCGCACGAAGCACTGGTTTCCCGCGAGGGAAATGGCGCAGCATTGATGTGCGGCCAGGCTCCAGGTAGGGATGGCGGGCCCTCGCCATCCGCATGGGGCTGTGCTTCGCACGCACGCTCTCGGCGGTCAAGGGCCTGACCGCCCTACCTCAGTGCGATTTCCTCAGTCTCCGCTCTCACCGATGAAGAGCGCGATGATCGCGGCGATAAGGAGCACCGCACCAGCCAGACGTTTGCCTAGAACGGCGCGGCCGAGGTGTTGCTCGGTGTTGGTGAACCAATGCCCAACCATCCAGACGAGTAGAATGCTGATCAATCCGCGTGAGCTGAGCACAACATTCACCCCGGTGGCGTTTCCGAACACGCCGAAGGTGACTGCGAGGATCAATGCCTGAAGCGCCAGCAAGACGCATCCGGCCATTACCCACCGTGCTCCACTGCGTGGAAACGCGAAGAGCGGTCCGCGGAAGAACGGGATGAATGCGAGCGAATATAAACTGAGCGCGCCAAACATGAGCGGAAGAAAATGCCCAATGCCCCACAGCGGTGCCCAGCGTTGCACGAGCACATCACTCAGTGCAAATGCGGCAGCGCTGGTCGCAGCGAGCAGGATGGTGGGCAAAATGCGCCGGCGTTCCACGGCGGTTGACCCTTGCAAGAGTCCGATGCCGAGCGTGGTCATTCCCGCCGCAATCCAAAGTGTGGCGGTGATTGGCTGAGCGACCAGAAATGTGCTGAAAAATGCCACCAGCAAAACCTTGAGTCCCATGACAGGAGTTGCCACAGAAACATCGCCTTTTTCCAAAGCAAGGAAGGTGAAAGTTTGCCCCGTGAAAAATGCCAAGCCTCCTAGAAGCGGCTGATACCATCTGCCCGCGGGCTCATCTGCCCCGCCGAGAAAGACCAGCGGAATGAAAAGCAGCCCCATCACCATATTTGCCAGAAACGTCATCCGCCACATGCCCAGCCCGAAAGCAAAGGCCCGCTTGATTGCCAGCGCAGCCACCGCGTAAAGCAAAGCAGCCAATAAAGGCAAGAGTAGATAATAGGGGAAATTCATGATGGTCGCCACCTATGTGGCTCTAGGAGATCTGCAACGACTACGGGGAGAGGTCCATTATGTCTATGCCGGACTCGCCGCAAGCGCAGTCGCATGTATCGTGAGAGCGGGGAGCGGGCCTGGATCACCAAGACGCCCAGATGAGGGAGTGAGTGGTGTGCACGCAATAAGTCTTGCATCGGCGCACGCGGTGCTGGCACTTCTTGACATCGGAAGTTCTCGTGCAAATGGCTCATTCATTTTCTCCCGGATCAAATTTATGGAAGGCTCTTGGGCCTGGCATTCTTGTTGCTTGTGCGGCGGTGGGCGTATCTCATTTGGTTTGGTCCACACGGGCGGGAGCGGATTTTGGCTGGACGTTGATCTGGCTGATCCTGCTGGCCAATCTTTTCAAGTTCCCATTTTTTCTCTACGGCCAGCGCTACACGGCTGCGACTGGGGAAAGTCTGCTTGCCGGATATAAGCGCCGGAGCGTGGGGTACGTTTACACATTCCTCGCTATCAACATACTTACGGGCACGATCAATATTGCAGGGGTAGCAATGCTCAGCGGAGCACTTCTTGCGGGGTACGGATTTGTCACCCTCTCGGTTCCGCATCTCACGCTGATTGTGCTGGGTGTGTGTGCGCTGCTGTTGCTGCTCGGGCATTACCAACTCCTGGACGGGATGGCAAAACTTGTGATCATCTTTTTGGCGCTCTCGACATTCATTGCGCTAGGATTGGCCATGGGAAAAGGGCCTGTGGCCGAGCCGGATTTTGTTGGCCCCTCACCATGGACTTGGGTTTCGTTCACATTTCTAATTTATTTGTTGGGTTGGATGCCTGCGCCGATTGATCTTTCGGCATGGTCTTCGCTTTGGATGTTTAGCCGCGAAAAGCAAACCGGCCACTTCGCCACCGTGCGGGAATCGAGCATCGATTTTTACCTCGGTTACATCATGACCGTTGTGCTGGCAGTGGTCTTTGTCGGCTTGGGTGCTTATGTGATGTATGGGAGCGGAGAGAGCTTTTCTCCCAGCGGGATTGCGTTCTCCAATCAACTGGTGAATCTTTATTCATCAAACATCGGGGAGTGGTCGCGTCCGCTTATTCTCAGTGCGGCGTTCATCACCATGTTCAGCACGACGCTTACTTGCGTGGATGGATATCCGCGTTCGCTGGCGGCCTGTTGCAGTTTGCTCGGGGATCCCGACCCTGCGCGGTTCCGTCGGCTTCAAAATATTTGGATTCTCGCTTCCGTCGTGGTCGCAGGGCTGGTTGTGCTGTTTTTTGTGCAAAATCTTCTGCAGCTTTTGGCGTTTGCTGCGGTTGTTTCATTCTTAACGTCGCCCATCCTTGCGTATATCAATTATCGCGTGATGACCGGTGAGCATGTGCCCGAAGAGTACCGGCCGGGTCTGTTTCTAAAAGGGTTGAGCTGGTGCGGACTGGGCTTTTTTGTGATCATGACGGCAGGTTATATCTACGTTCTGATCAACCCGCCTGCTTAGTTTCCCGCGACGGCAACCGCGCTTTATTGACTGTGTGTTGACATGTTCGGATAGCTGGTCAAGTTGATGTTAACATAGTCACGATCAACATCAATGAAGCTAAGCCGCACCTGCTCCGGTATGCCAAGCGCGTAAAGGCGGGCGAGACGATTATCCTGTGCGACCGGAATGTGCCTTTCGCTGAAATACGTCCTATTTCACCGTCTAAAAAGATCGCAAATCGCCGACTTGGTCAGCTCAAAGGTCAGTGTCAGTTGGGGAAAGCCTTTATGGAAAATGATGCTGAGATTGCAGAACTGTTTGCCGCTCCATTGATAGCCACGCGGCCCAAGTCGTGAACATCCTCCTCGATACTTGTACTTTCCTCTGGATGATTGAGGACGTGTCGATGCTTGGACCCAGAATCCGCCCGGCGCTTGAGGATTCTTCGAACCGGGTCATTCTTCTGATAATCGATCGCGTGCGCATGGATTCCGTCGGTAATGATTTCACGAGGCGGGCGCTTCAAGGGAAACCCAGGATCCCGAAACTGCTAAATACCCGGTCCGGTCATTTGGTAAGAAGCGTGGCATCGCTCCGCGGTTCGCGAAGGATGGTCCGGTCTGGACGACCGGGCCGTAGCTGCGTCTTTTGACGCCGGGGTTGTAAGAGGCTATGGTGAACCTCCTTTGCGAGGGATAAGTCGCTGCCTGCTATGAACGAACCCGGCCAAGGAACCTATCTCATCGAACACCCGCATGCCCTCACAACAGAGGAGGTGGCCCGGAAGCTACACTGTGATGCAGCCGGATTGACCAGCGACGACGCGGCGGAGCGCTTAAAAACCGTTGGCTTAAATAAGCTCCCCGAAGCGGAGAAAACCGGACTCCTTATGCGGTTTCTCAAGCACTTTCACGACACTTTGATCTATGTGCTCATTGGCGCGGCGGTCATCACGGCTTTGCTTGGGCATTGGATTGACACGCTGGTGATCATGGGCGTGGTCGTGATCAATGCAATCATTGGCTTCATTCAAGAAGGTAAAGCCGAACAGGCACTGGAGGGAATCCGGAAAATGCTTTCTGCCACTGCACAAGTGCGCCGCGAAGGCGAGTGGTCAGAGATTGAAGCGGAGCAGCTTGTGCCGGGCGATGTGGTAAGGCTGCGATCCGGCGACCGGGTGCCGGCAGATATCCGGCTCACGAAAATTAATAATCTTCGCATTGAGGAATCGGCACTCACCGGAGAATCTTTGCCGGTCGGGAAAAACGTGGAGCCCGTGGATTCATCCGCCGGTGTGGGTGATCGCAAGAACATGGCATTCTCGGGCTCCATCGTCACGGCCGGGCGCGGACGCGGGATCGTCACTGCCACGGGTGAGCAAACTGAGATGGGCAAAATTAACCGGATGATTGCAGAGGTCGAGAAGGTCGACACGCCCATGATTCGCCAGATGGCGGCATTTTCGAAGACGCTGTCTTTTGTGATCATTGGGATGGCGGTGCTCATGTTTGCGGTCGGCTGGTTGCTGCATGACTACGAAATGGACGAGCTGTTTTTTGCAGCGATCGGATTTGCTGTAGCGGCGATTCCCGAGGGATTGCCTGCCGTGCTTTCCATCACGCTGGCCATCGGTGTTCAAAGCATGGCGCGGCACAAAGCCATCACCCGGCACCTTACATCCGTCGAAACGCTTGGGTCGGTCACGGTCATTTGTTCGGATAAAACCGGCACTCTCACACGCAATGAAATGACCGCGCGCGAGGTGATTACGGGGGCCAGGACTTATCAGGTCAAAGGCATTGGCTATGCTCCAGAGGGAAAAATTGAGCACAACGACCAGCACGCACAACTCGATGAGAATTCTGATTTAGACGCAGTGCTGGAGACCATGGCGGTGTGCAATGATGCTGCTTTGCGCGAGAAGGAT
>JBGTCP010000178.1:0-5047 GCA_041748815.1 Chthoniobacterales bacterium | reverse complement strand
ATCCCCATGCCATCCCGCGCTCACAATCCAATCCTCACAGTCGGTGATTTTTTCACCCGGCACGGGGCGGAACTGCAGCTGAGTCTGGAAAACGAAGCCACCGGATTCAAACGCCGTATTATTGAACCCACGATCAACCGGCCCGGGCTGGCGCTCTCGGGATTTTACTCGTACTTCGCCGAGAAGCGCATCCAGGTGATCGGTAGCGCGGAGATTTCCTACCTTAAAAGCTTGAGCCAGGGGCAATTGCGCCAGCGTGTGCGGCAGCTTTGCTCGCGTCCCATCCCGTGCATCGTTTTTTCCCGCAGCGCACGCGTGCCCAAGGCGATTGTGGAAGAGGCAGACGCGCTGGGCATCTCACTTTTCCGCACACCGATGATCACCATGAAGTTCATCAACGCTGCGACCATCTGCCTGGAGCTGGACTTTGCACCCACCTGCCTGGAATACGGTTCCATGATGGACATCCTCGGGGTGGGCACGATGATTTGCGGGTCCAGCGGCATCGGCAAGAGCGAGTGCGTGCTCGGTCTCATCGAGCGCGGCTACAGTCTGGTGAGCGACGATGTGACCCGGTTCCGCGCAATTGAAAGCCGCGATCTCATCGGCACATCCCCCGAGCTGACCCAACATCACATGGAGGTGCGCGGACTTGGCATCATCAACGTGGCATCGATTTTCGGCGTCGGAAGCATCCGGCAGGACAAAAAACTCGACCTCGTCGTGTCCCTGATGGAGTGGGAGGAAATGGACGAAGTCGACCGCACCGGCCTTGAAAAAGATTTTGTTGAAATCCTTGGCATTCGGGTGCCACATGTTAAGATCCCGGTCAGAATTGGTCGTGACCTTGCCAGGTTGGTGGAAGTCGCGGCGCTTGATCAGAAGTTGAAAAATCTTGGAACCAACAGCGCAGAGTTGTTTAACGAAAAATTATTAGCCACTATGGAAAGGAGGAAAAAGTTGTCATGAGCCTTATCGGTAAATCCCCAGCAAGTTCCGGCAATTCTTTGTCGAAGGAACTCATCATTCAAAACAAACTCGGCCTCCACGCGCGTCCCGCAGCCATGTTTGTGAAAATTTCCAACCGCCACAAATCCGAGATCTGGGTCGAGAAAGACGGTGAGGAGATCAATGGCAAAAGCATCATGGGTTTGATGATGCTTGCAGCCGGCCAAGGCTCAAAACTTACGGTCCGAGCCAGTGGACCCGATGCAGCAGAGGCGCTCAGTGCCCTCGCAACGCTCATTAAGAATAAATTTGAGGAAGAGTAAAGATGTCCTCCCTCCACCCATTCACCTCAAATTCCTCCTGTGGATGAACTTCCCCTCCCTGAGACCACCAGCGGGACAGGCAGCGAGCAGATATTCACCGGCCAGGGCGTTTCACCCGGTGTAGCACGCGGACTCGTCTGCGTACTCGCCAGCGATGATGAGGAACCGCCGGTCTGGAACATTGAGGCCGAGGATATCTCCTCTGAGCTGTCCCGTTTTGAGACGGCGCTGCTGACCACACGTCAACAAATCCTCGACATGCAGGCACGCATCTCCGAGGCAATCGGAGCGCGCGATGCCGGTATTTTTGACGCGCATCTCCTCGTCGTCGATGACTGCACGCTTCTCGAAGAGGTGAAGCGCATCATCGAAATCGAGCATTTCAACATCGAGCATATTTTTTTCAAAGTGGCCATGCGTTATGCCCGCACTTTGAGTGAAATCGACGACCCGTATCTTCGCGAACGCGCCCTCGATATCAACGATGTGATGCGGCGTGTCTTGCGCAATCTCATGGGCAAAGCGTCCCGCTCGCTGGACCATCTCACTGAGCCACACATCATCATCGCGAAGGATTTGACTCCGTCAGAGACGGTCACGATGGACAGGGACCTGGTGCTCGGCTTTGCAACGGATGCCGGCGGCAGGACATCGCACACCGCCATCATGGCCTCGTCGCTCAATATCCCGGCCATCGTCGGTCTGCACGACATCACGTCTCAGCTGCGCACCGGCGACCACATCCTCCTCGATGGATATGCCGGGAAATTGTATCGCAATCCCTCCGAGCAGACGCTGTGGGAGTATGGCACGGTGGAAATCCGCCGCGAAGCGGTCCAGGAAAGCCTTTTTCAGCTACGTGACACACCCTCGAAAACCCGCGATGGCAAGCACATCATTCTTTCTGCGAATATCGAGTTGCCGCAGGATCTAGAGGTCGTGCTCGACAATGGCGCTGAAGGTATCGGCCTCTACCGCACGGAATTTTTCTACCTCAACAAAGAAGCGCCTCCATCCGAAGACGAGCAGCATGAAAACTACCGCCTCTTTGCGGAAGCTGTGAAACCACACTCGCTGATCGTTCGTACTCTGGATATTGGCGGCGATAAGCTCATTGATAGTGTGCACTCCATCAGCGAGGCCAACCCGTTTCTAGGTTGGCGTGCGATCCGCTTTTGCATCGAACAACCGCAAATCTTCAAGCCACAGTTGCGTGCCATACTTCGCGCCTCCGCACATGGAAAAGTAAGCATCATGTACCCCATGATCTCCGGCCTTGCGGAACTCAAACAAGCGAATGCCATCCTTGAGGAATGCCGGCAGGAACTTCGTGCCGAGGGCATTCCTTTCAACGAAAGCATGCCCGTGGGTGCAATGATTGAGATCCCCAGCGCTGCTCTCACTTCCGATCAATTGATCCATGAGGTGGATTTTTTCAGCATTGGGACGAATGATCTCATCCAATACACCATCGCCGTTGATCGCTTAAACGAGCGCATTTCCAATCTTTACGTGCCCACGCATCCGGCCGTCCTCCGCCTCATCAGGACAGTCACAACCGCATCGCGCGGGGCGGGCAAATGGACCGGGCTCTGCGGCGAGATCGCAGGCGATATCACGCTCACACCGATGCTCATTGGGCTGGGGGTTGATGAACTCAGCGTTGGCGCAGGCATCCTGCCCCGCGTGAAACGCGCGATTCAATCGCTCGAGAGCGTGGAGTGCGAGGCCTTCGTGGAGGAACTGATGAAGCTGGATGATGCCGCCGAGATTCAGCGCCTCTGCACAGAGATGGCCGCGACTCATTATCCCGAGCTCTTCGAGTAAGCCAGTCGCTTTCCTTGCCGACCGGCGCGGTGCAGTTTCAATCCAGGCACCAGTTTACTGATAGTCGATCAGTGATCCACGGTCACGCCGGGTGCAAGACCGGGCCTTCATTGCGTATAAAGTGGGCTTTTAAAATATCCGCCCGCACCATGCGGATAGCTTTCACTCCCGAGTCCCATGCCTGCCGCATGGCTTGGATCGACACACGGTTTCGCTGGGTGTTTGAATGCAGGTCCAGTTCCCATGCCACGCAAAGCGAGGTTAATTCCTCAAACTCCATATGCCGGGCGAGTTCCCGGAGATCCTCGCAGGCCCGGATTGCGCTACGCAAATCGATCGGGTGTTCCAATATTTGCAGAAGGCGCTGAGACTCCTTGAAGTATTGGCTGAGGAATTCCTCGAAGAACAGTTTGTCGCGCATCTTACCGGTGGCGATCATCCCCAGTAGCGAGGAGTTTTGCAAATCCCCCGGAGATCTTTTCATCCGCGTCCCGGCAACCGTCGTCGCAGAGGCAGCTGCGTTCAGGCGGAGCGTTGCCTCCCCGGCGGCCTCCTGCAGCAGGAATAAAAACGCAGCCGTGAAATGATGCGGGCGGGTGTCAAAGGCGGAAAGTGCGCCCACTTTTTTTCCACAGTCCGTGATGAGCGGAGCGCCCGCGTAGAAGCGGATGTAAGGCGGGCCGCTGACAAAAGGATTATCGGCAAACCGCTCATCCTTGGTGGCATCAGGCACTACCAGCGGGTCCCGATTCATAATGACGTGGCCGTCAAAAGATGCTTCCCGCGAGCAAGGTTTTGCATCAATGCCTGTGAAAGCCACAGGCATCTGCTGGTTCCGGTCCACGAGTGAAAGAGTGACCATGGGTAATCCCAGCGAACCAGCAACTTCCCCGAGCCATTGATTGATGGACGCATCGGCACCAACTTGTGCCCACCCCGATTTCTCAAGTGCGGCGATGCGGGCAGCTTCGTCGGGTGAAACAGGTGGCGGTATCATGGTCTCGCTCTTTTACTGTCAGGTGGCCCGGCAGAAATCAAGATCACTCGTTGTTCACCTGGCGATAATCCTTGGAGTGCGGCCATATCAGAAGTCGACGGAAAGCCGACCTGAACTGCGCGTCATCGGCACTTGCGAGTGGCATGTTTGGGTGATCGGTGATGGATGATGCGTGACGAGGGAGTTTGTTGGTTGACGGATGGTATGGCTTCAAGGTAAAACCGTCTTCTCCGGTTTTCGTTGGGCCGGGTCCACTTCGGTCCTGCTTCTATGAAAACTTCCGCTTTCATCCTTCGTGTCGCCAGTCATCCCGGGCAATTAGCCTCTTCAACCAGCTGACTCCTGTTTATCCTTATGAAAACTACCCTTGCGATCTTTTGTGCTGTCCTTACAGCGCTTGTCACAGCTCCTCTCCCTGCGGCGCCGCCGCCGGGCATCCTCAATCACCAGGGGCGCATCGTCGTCTCCGGCGAGAACTACACCGGCACAGGGCATTTTAAATTTGCGCTCGTGGATGCGGCGGGGACTACGACTCTCTGGTCGAATAACGGGACTGGCACGGGCGGTGCGCAGCCGACGGCAGCGGTGCAAGCGGTGGTGAGTCAGGGGCATTATGCACTGGGGCTGGGTGATACGGCGCTGGCGAATATGACGGTCATCCCGCCGAGCGTTTTCACGGCGAATGCGGATGTGCGGCTGCGGGTGTGGTTCTCGACCAATGGCACAGCGTTTGAGCAACTCACGCCGGATCGCCGCATCACGGCGGCGGGCTACGCGATCACGGCCGGCGCATTGGCGGACCCGAGCTTCATCGGCACCACGGGCAATACCCCTCTGGATTTCAGTGTGAATAATACGCATCGTGCGCTGCGACTGCAGCCGGGGAGCGCGAGCGGAGGGAGCGTGCCGAATCTCATCGGAGGGAGTGTTACAAATACGATTTCGGCCGATT
>JBGTCP010000177.1:0-2694 GCA_041748815.1 Chthoniobacterales bacterium | reverse complement strand
GCACGACATCGTGCCGTCGACCAATCAAAATCCCTTTCCAAATGGCTGGCTGATCTGATCCGCATTGAGCTGAGTAAACCGCAAAGAAACACGGAAAAGCTCCCCACATGGATGGATGCCTTCAGCGGCGATGCGGACGATGAATTTTTAGATCGCGAGTTGCCGTTACCGGATCGGAAAGCCATGAATGCACGCACTATCAACCTGCAAGATTGATGGCTTTTCTGCTCGATACGGTCACTCTTTCAGAACTTCGGAAAGCCCCGGAGGTCATTGCCTGGCAAGCGGCGGTGGGCAGCCAACAAGCCTGTGTCAGCGTGGTCACCATGAATGAGATCCAGTATGGGAAACTCATGGTGGAAGCGCGGGATCCCGCCTTTGCGCAAAGATTGGAGATCTGGTATCAAGAAATCCTCGCTGCACCTCAACACTACGCGATTATTCCCGTGGACTTAGCGATTGCCGAGGAAGCTGCCAGGTTCCGTGCAGCTTGCGGCATATCTGTTCATGACTCGCTGATCGCGGCCACGGCACAAGTCCAGGGGTGCACGTTGGCGACCCGCAACATCAGTGACTTTGAAGGCACTGGTATCCAGCTTTGTAATCCTTGGCAGGACTAATCCATACCATGTTCAAACTCCACACCCTGAAAACCTGTGACACCTGCCGGAAGGCGGTGAAATTCCTGAAGGCGCGCGGCATCATCTTCGAGGAAATTCCCATCCGCGAGCAACCGCCCACCCTGAGCGAACTCCGCCAACTTCTGGCCACCCGCAATGGCGAGCTCCGCGCCCTTTTCAACACATCCGGCGCTGATTACAAATCGCTTGGCATGAAAGCCCGGCTCCCCGAGTTGAGCGAAACCGAAGCGCTTGAGTTACTTGCCACCAATGGCAACCTCGTCAAACGCCCCGTCCTCACCGGCCCCGGTATCGTCCTGAACGGATTCCGCGAAGCTGAGTGGGAAGCAATGCTGTAGCATCCAAGCATCCAACCATTTCCGCCTTCCCTAAAAACGGCTGCCGGTTATGCTCTGCGGACTCATCACGCCATGCCTGCATCCACCTCCAGCCGCCCGCCGATCCACTCCCGTTAATGGACCATTCCGCCCACAACCGCATTGTTTCTTTTATCTGGTCCATTGCGGATGACTGCCTCCGCGACGTTTTCGTGCGCGGCAAATACCGCGATGTGATCCTACCGATGTTTGTCCTCCGGCGGATTGATTGCCTGCTTGAGGAAACCAAGCCTGCGGTTCTTGTGGAAGTGGAGTTTCAGAAAAACGAGGCAGGCATGGCTGTTCTCGATCCCGACGGCCTGCGCGAAGCTTCCGGGCAGGTCTTTTACAATACCTCCAAATTCACCCTCAAGAGCCTGCTGGGAAATCCCTCCCAGCTCGAAGCCAACTTCAATTATTACCTCGACGGATTCAGCACCAATGTTGCCGAGATCGTTGCAAAATTCGACCTGCGCAATCAGATCCGCAAAATGGCCGAAGCCGACGCGCTCCATGGTGTGATTGAAAAATTCGTCGATCCCAATATCAACCTTTCCCATCACGACGCTGTCGCCCCCGACGGGCGCAAACTTCCCGGCCTGTCAAATCTTGGGATGGGTTACGTGTTTGAGGAACTCATCCGCAAATTCAATGAGGACAACAACGAGGAAGCCGGAGAGCATTTCACGCCGCGCGAGGTGATTCAGCTCATGGTTCACCTGCTCTTTGAGCCTGTGAAAAAGAAGCTGCCGCCTGTCATCACCATTTACGATCCCGCCTGTGGTTCCGGCGGCATGCTCACAGAGGCTCAGGATTTCATCATTCATCCCGACGGCCCTATCCGCTCGGATTCCGCGATCTATCTCTATGGCAAGGAGGTCAATCCCGAGACCTATGCCATCTGCAAGTCCGACATGATGATCAAGGGCAACAATCCCGAGAACATCCGATACGGCTCCACCCTTGCCACCGACGAATTCTCCAATCTCCGCTTCGATTTCATGCTCTCCAATCCGCCCTACGGCAAGAGCTGGAAGACCGATCAAGGGCAGATCGTCGAAAAAGTCGGCTCCAGCATCGAGATCATAGATCCCCGTTTCCAGGTGGACCTTCCCGACGCCTTCGGCGAAATACGGACCGTCTCCGCAGCGCCTGCCGTGGATGATGGCCAATTGCTTTTCCTCATGGAGATGGTCAGCAAAATGAAGCGCCTTCAGGATTCCCCCGCGGGCTCACGCATCGCCACCGTGCACAATGGCTCCGCCCTTTTCACTGGCAATGCAGGCGGCGGCGCAAGCAACATCCGCCAATACCTCATCGAAAACGACCTCCTCGAAGCCATCATCCAGCTTCCAAATAACATCTTCTACAACACCGGCATCACCACTTACATCTGGGTGCTCAGCAACCGCAAAGCCGCCAGCCGCCTGGGCAAAGTCCAGCTCATCGATGCCTCGCAACTCTATGAAAAGCTCCGCAAAAATCTCGGAGCCAAAAATTGCGGATTCACCCAGTCCCACATCGACCGCATCACCTGCGCTTACCTCGATCTGCTCGACACCGGCAAAGAACCCGTCGATGGCCTGAAGTCCCGCGTCTTCGACAATCAGGAATTCGGCTACTGGAAGGTGACCGTCGAACGACCGCTCCGCAAATCCGCCCAATTTTCCACCGACCGCATTGCCCCGCTGCGCTTC
>JBGTCP010000176.1:0-3726 GCA_041748815.1 Chthoniobacterales bacterium | reverse complement strand
GTGCTCACGGGTCAGGCCCCCTTCGGCAAGATGGTGCTGGACCCAGCTCTGGACCGTAGCCAGCAGCGGATTTTGCCCATGCAGGCGGCCGCAAAACTCCTCGACAAACTGGTTACTCAAAGGCGGATCGGACCGAGCCATTTCCGCAAGGATATTGAGCACAGTGGCCGGCTCCTCTTCCGCCGCCGTCAAAAGTTGATCGGCCCACGAGGTGGCCAGGTTTCGATCCCGCCGCCGTTGGGCAATGTGCGCCGCCACGCGCCGCAGATTCTCGATAAGCCCCAAACGGAGCATGATCGGCACGGCCCACAGTTCGCCCAGAGTGAGCGAGGTGACCGACTGGTAGGCGCGAACAAAGTGATTCACGTTTTCCGCGTCCACGCGCCCGTCCACATGGGAGATCAACTCAAGAGCGAGGTCGTAGACACGTGGAAATCCCGCCGCCGATCCAGTCAAGAGACGGGGCAACTCGCGGCTGTAGGTCCGGGGCAAATGCAGCCGCGTCAGGCGGATTTGCTGCTCGATCAGATAAAAATTATCCAGCAACCATTCACCCACCGGGGCAACGTTCCTGCCCTCGGCCTCAGCGCCGGCGACCAGATCGTAGGCCTGAAGCAGCATCTTTTCGTTGTCCGCCAACCGCAGCAACAACCGGTTCGGGCCGCGCTCCGGATCCAGTTCATGCCCTTCCGCCAGCGCCACAGCATGCCGTTGCAACTGCTCGGTGCTGAACAACTCGGCTCGCAACGGCGGGGTGTCTGCCCGCTGACCCATCGACATTTTTGATCGCTGCTGTGTCAGTTTCACGGCGAGGACATTCCCTTCGCTTCGCGGAGCTGCGCCAAACGCCATTGCACATCGGAGAGCGCTGGCTCGCGATCAATGGCGTTGCCCGCCGGGGAATTCAGAGGTCGGCCCGAGTCCACCGCCGCCATGCCACGCGCCAGACCTTGCGTAGGTGTCAACGCGATCCCACGCACGTGCCCCGCGTCGCGCTGCGCAGGTACCTCGATCACAATCTGTTGTTTATCTCCTGTCTGCAGCACCGAATAGATCGGCGGCAAATGTCCATTGTAGGGTACATCCACCACATTAACGCATGAACCCGGATTTGTGCGTCTAAATTTGACTGCCATGCAGTTCAAGCATTCCCCTGAGGCATCAGCTTCCTATCAGAACCGCATGCCTCCAGTTGCTTGATTGTCTGGCCGAGCACAATTTTTGCCACAGCCGGACTCTCAGGCTCAGGATAATAAAGTTTCACCAGACAACCCGTATCGAGGTACAACACAGGTTATTCCCTCCCTTCGGCCACCAACACACTCAACGGCTTACAGACCGGACGATCCCCCCATACCGTTTTCGCACGAGCCACAAAATCCGGCTCCGGCACCTCAGGCCCCGCCGTTTGCAGGTGCCGCCGCTCCAGCCATTCGGCCAACTCCTCAACTTGAGAGGCAGGCAACCCGGCGATGGCTTCTTCAATTTCTTCCAGCGTGCTCATGAATTGAGAATACGCGTTGAGCCGGGTTTTTCAAGCTCGAGCTCTGCCTGAATATCTCCCGGAATGCCATGGCGAGAGCCATGGGCGTCGCTCCGCGTGCTGTGAACGAAATTGTGCTGGGACGCCGTTCCATCACTCCTGCGATGTCGATCCGGTTCGGTGCGTTTTTTGAGCAATCCCCCGACTTCTCGCATGGATTGCAGGTTGAGTGCGATTTCCGGGCCGCGGTCAAACAATCCAAGGCCCTTTCCAAAAACATCCATCCCGCCCGACTACTGTCGGCCACCAATTGACCTTTTCCGGACAGGTTTGATTGGGAGCGAGTGCAGTTTGCGTCTCCAAAATGTCAGAAATAAATGACCCCAATTTCTCCCCGAAAATCGTAAAATATCCCGAGCCCAAATCCCGTTTGCCGATGCATGGAGGAGATTGCATTTTTTTCTGGGCACTCTATGGTTTGGGTGTGCCTCGCAAGATTCGCCAGCTTGTCTCCGACCTCCGTGACGCAGGTTTCAGCCTTGTGGTTGGTGCCGGGAAGGGATCGCACCGTAAATTTGTGCATCCCGCTTTTTCTGGCGCTGTGACATTGAGTGGCCACGAAGGCGACGATGCGAAACACTATCAGGAGAAGGAAATCCGAAAAGCAATCGAGGAGGTTAAAAAATGAAAACAACAGAACGTTATCACAAGTGGGTGGAATGGAGCGACGAAGACCAGGTCTATATCGGCAAGTGCCCGGATCTTGTTACTGGCATTCACGGAGATGATCCTGTCGTCGTGTTTCGTGAACTGTGCGAGGTTGTCGAGGACGTGGTTTCGCACTTCGAATCAGAAGGAAAAATACTGCCCGAACCCCGAACCCGTCCAATGATGGAAGTCGCCTGAACAGCAGAAACCCTCATAACCGGTGATCAGCGCAGATGCGAGAACTCGTCCCCAAAAATCGTAAAATAGCATAACCGCCCCCGACCCCGAGACCGGTCCCCGAGACACCTCCGGTCTCGCGTCGACTCCACTGAGCCACCGCCTGCAAGAAAATAACATGACCGACCATAAGTCCCAGTGATTCAGGGGGACTTGCCAAAGTCCGGGTTTAATCCAAGCGCCGCTTCCAGTAACCGGGTTCACGTTTCATATGCATCACGGCAACGATCCATAAACGGTCAGGCTCTTCGAGGTAAATGAGGCCGTAAGGAAAGGATCGGCTGAAGTGGCGGCGGGCTGGCGAATCAAACAGACGGAAGGTTTTGGGATGTTCACAGACTTCCTGCAGAAGCCGGTCCATTTCCTGATAAAATCGCGAACCCAGGTTCGGATCAATTCCAGTGTAGTAGTGCACCGCATCAAGAAGCTCCAGCTCGGCGGCGGGATGGAAGACTACCCTCACTTCTGAACGATGCGACGGGCCCTGGCCATGACATCTTCAGCAGGGATGCCTTCGACTTTGCCAGCGGCAATCTCTTTGACCCGCAGTTGCGACTCCTTTTTCCAGGCATTTTCCACTCCGGGTCCGAAACCACCGTGCCGGACCACCAGAATACGCTCGACCAAGTCGGCGACGACATCGGCAGGCAGTTGCGCAGTCTCCTCAACGATTTGATCCAACGTGATAACCATAGCTTTCATACTACCCTTTTCACCGGCCCCTTGCAAGTCTTCCGAAACCCAACACTGCTTCGTTCAGAATTTTACAGTGGATGAGATCATGCCCGAAATGCGACGCCACAAGCAGGACATTGCTTCGGAGCATGGTTTTTGATGTTGCTGCACTGGGTCGTGCGCTCCAAGCACGAGAGGCGACTGACCCATGATTCAAAAATCACCCGACTGTGATGTGTTCTCCGGAAGAACTCTCACAAGATGAAGACGAATGAACCTTTTATGCAGAATGGCGATCCGGTGGTCACCGAGGCCTGACAACATACTTTTAGCGATATCAAAATTTATTGACTGACCCCAAAAACCATTGCCATCCACCTTGGAATCAGATTTAGAACAAACTCTACTGTATATTAAATCCTAACTTCGTGCCCTTCGTGTTCTTCGTGGTAAATTCAGCAGCCTCCCGGGCTTTACTGCTATTGAGAATTTTTACCCCGCGTGTGCCGTTGAGACGAAGCTCCCGTTCCCTAAGAATAGGGCGGATAACCGTTGACGCCTGATTTGACTTCCAATGAAGGCCTGTCATTTCGCGCGCCAACCAAGTCTCCTGGAGATGATTC
>JBGTCP010000175.1:0-1823 GCA_041748815.1 Chthoniobacterales bacterium | reverse complement strand
GGCACGACGACCACTCGATAAATATCTCCGCGCTGCATCCGCTGGCTTCGAAAAAACAACAGCGCGGTGGACATATCGAAAGGGCGCGGAACGTCGATCGTTTTCGGCTTACCATCGGGCACCAGCTTGCGTCCTTTCGCCTTGAGCGGCGTAAAATCCACTGACTCCGGGGCAAAATTAATCCGATGTGCTTTGATCTCCTTGCGATACCGCTCGACCTGCTGCACCCAGCGCGGACGCATCGATCGGATGTCGACACTCGAGCTGCCCTCGGCATTTAACGACCAGAGAACGCGTGCAGGCCCGGTCGTTTCTAACGAGGTGCTCATCGAAGCACTCGATCCGCCTGTTCGTTCAAATGTCACCAACGCCTCTGCCGCTTTCACCCCCGACCATCCAAAATCATACTCCAGCTCCATATCCGGCAACACCGGAAATGCCCCGGCAGTAGCAGGGCCCAACTCGCTCACCCACTTTTGCTCAGACTTCTGAGCAACCGCGTTCTCCACCAACAGCAAGCAGCCCGCCATCAGGGCAACGATACTGCCGAACGCATGTTTAACCCTCGTCGAGGTCGTCATCGGAGGCAGTTCCTTTTTTCGATTTAAGCCCACGCAATTTCCCGTGGATAAATTCATCAATAGCCCCGTCCATCACTGCCTGGACGTTCCCGGTCTCCACTCCGGTGCGGTGATCTTTCACCATTTGATACGGTTGAAACACATACGACCGGATCTGACTTCCCCACGCGACATCGCCCTTCTCACCGTATTGACGATCACTCTCTGAGCGCTGTTTGTCCTCTTCGATTTGCATCAGCTTTCCCATGAGGATGCGCATCGCAAGCTCGCGGTTTTTGTGCTGACTGCGCTCTGCTTGGCACGCCACGATCACGCCGGACGGATGGTGGGTAATGCGCACGGCCGTCTCCACTTTGTTCACGTTCTGCCCGCCTTTACCGCCGCTTCGGAATGTGTCCATCGACAAATCCCGCTCATCGATTGTGATGGGCTCGGATTCCGGTAACTCCGGCATCACATCGACACTCGCAAAGGACGTGTGACGGCGTTTGTTAGAATCAAATGGGGAAATACGCACCAGTCGGTGCACGCCGCGTTCGGTGTTAAGATATCCGTAGGCCGAAGTGCCAATCACCCGCAGCGTGGCTGACTTGATGCCCACTTCGTCCCCGGCCTGGAAATCCACAATCTCGGTTTTATATCCCGCCCGCTCGCACCACCGTGAGTACATGCGGTAGAGCATGTCGGCCCAGTCGCACGATTCCGTCCCCCCCGCACCTGAGTGAATTGTGAAAAACGCATTGGTGTGATCATGGGTGCCGGTGAGAAATGATTGCAGCTCAAACGCGTCCAGGGACTTCGTGATGGCCTCGCAATCCTTGAGCAAATCTCTCGATGCAGATTCCTTGGCTTCCGCATCTTCCTCTTCCGTGATGAGTTCCTTCATCATTTCGAGGTCGTCGATTTTCGTCGTGAGTTCCTGGGCGGGATCTAATTTCGCGCGGATCCCGTTGGCCTCCTCGATATACTTTTGAGCTGTGTCCTTATTATTCCAGAACTCCGGCTCGGCCATGATATTCTCGAGCTCAGCCAGGCGGTTTTTCAGCTTGGGTAAGTCAAAGATACCTCCGCAGAGCGCCAATGCGTGCTTTGAGGTCGTCAGTTTGAATTGCGGAGAGATCTATCATCTCCGCAATCTTCCGCATTCCCCCATCCCATTCAACACCATTTATCGAAAAAAGCGGGTCAGCCCATGCTGAGAACGGCGCGGGCGTGTTTTGCGAAGATAGCGCGGAGGTCGCT
>JBGTCP010000174.1:0-4968 GCA_041748815.1 Chthoniobacterales bacterium | reverse complement strand
ATTGAGGAAATGCGGCAAAGCGTGCGCATCCTCCGGCAGGCGCTCGACCAGCTGCCCGATGGCCCCGTGAATATCCACGACAACAAAAACGTGCTGCCCGAAAAAACTGAAGTCCTCAC
Source organism: Chthoniobacterales bacterium (assembly GCA_041748815.1). Taxonomy (GTDB): domain Bacteria; phylum Verrucomicrobiota; class Verrucomicrobiia; order Chthoniobacterales; family CAKUMP01; genus JBGTCP01. Next base: position 4,849 of record JBGTCP010000174.1, on the reverse strand, counting down.
CAAAATGGAGGAACTCATCCACCACTTCATCGTGAGCACGGAGGGAATCAACGCACCAGCGGGCGAAGTCTACTTCGGTGCGGAAAATCCCAAAGGCGAACTCGGATTTTACATCCGCAGCAACGGCGGCGGTGTGCCTTATCGATTAAAAATCCGCGCCCCGTCGTTTGTGAATATTTCAGTCCTCGACGAGCTTCTCAAAGGCCACATGGTGGGCGATGTGGTCGCCATCCTCGGCAGCCTCGACTTTGTGATGGGCGAATCCGACCGATAACACACCAGCCATGATTTCCACTTCAAAAAGCCTCACCCGCACCCTCCTTGCGGTTCTCTTCGCAGTAAGCCTTTCCGCGTGCGGCAACAAATTGACTCCGGCCAATTTCGAGAAAATCGAGACCAACATGACGACGGTCGAGGTAAAAACGATCCTTGGGGAACCCACAAGTATCGAAACTCAGGACATCCCGTTGCTGTCCACCACTCGTTATGTTTATCAGAAAGGCAGCAACGAAGTCACGCTGGTCTTCCTGAATGACAAATTGATGAGCAAAAGCGGAAACCTAACCCAATAATCGATCTATCGTGACCATCACCCTCGAAGACAGCCAAGTTGAGATCACTGCGGAATTTGAATCGCAGGCCGACGAGATCATCACACACTACCCGGTGTCCAAGCGCAGCGCGACCCTCCCTTTACTGCACATTTGGCAGGAAACGTTTGGATATATTAGCGATCAGGCCTGCCACTGGATCGCCGCCAAGCTCGAGCTCCAGCCCATCAATGTCCTGGAGTTGATCACGTTTTATCCCATGTTCCGCACCGCGCCTGCCGGACGCCATCACATCCGTGTTTGCCGCACACTCTCCTGCGCGATGGCAGGCAGTTACAAGCTGCTCGACAAGGTGTGCGAGGCCGCAGGAATCGATCAACACGCAAGTCACGGGCACGGAGCGCACATTCTGAAAAGCGCTGATGGGAAATTCAGCGTCGAGTTTGTGGAATGCCTCGCATCCTGTGGCACCGGCCCCGTTTGCATGGTGAATGATGATTTTTACGAAGCCGTTGATCCTGAAAATCTTGATCCCGTTCTCGGCAAATACGAATAACCAACATGATCGCACCCGTCCGCATCCCGCATCCGCGCGAAAAGCGCATGATCTTTAAAAATATCGATCGCCACGATTACGCGCCCGATATGGAAACCTACCTCAACGAAGGTGGCTACGAGCAGCTTAAAAAAGCGCTCACTCTCCAACCATCGGAAGTGGTGGAGGAGGTCAAAAAATCCGGAGTGCGTGGTCGTGGCGGAGCCGGATTTCCCTGCGGCGTAAAATGGGGTTTCATTCGCCCCGACGAAAAACGCCCGATTTATCTCATCTGCAATGCCGACGAGTCCGAGCCTGGCACATTCAAAGATCGCTACATCATCCATCAGGATCCCCATCAGCTGATCGAAGGCATGATCATCTCCTGCTTCGCGTGCCGTGTGAACCTGGCATACATCTACATCCGCGGCGAATTCCCCGAAGGTGCAAAAATCCTCGAGAAAGCCCTCGCCGAAGCCCGCGAGAAAAATTTCCTCGGCAAAAACATTCTGGGCACCGGCTACGACCTCGACATTTTTGTGCACCGCGGCGCTGGCGCTTACATTTGCGGTGAGGAGACCGGCCTTATCGAATCCCTGGAGGGCAAGCGTGCCTATCCCCGCATCAAACCGCCGTATTTCCCTGCTGCCATCGGGCTCTATCAGAATCCAACCATCGTCAATAACGTCGAAACGCTCTGCAATGTGAAGCATGTCATGCGCATCGGCGGCGAGGAATTTGCCAAGCTCGGCACTCCGAACAATACCGGCACCCGCATCCTGTGTGTTTCAGGAGACGTGATGAAACCCGGTTACTACGAATTTGAAGTTGGCTCGGTCTCCATGGGCGAACTGATTTATGACATCTGTGGCGGACTCAAACCCGGCCGCAAACTCAAAGCTGTGATCCCCGGCGGAAGCTCCGCCAAAGTGCTGCGTGCCGGCGAAACCTACAAGATCAAAGGTAAAGATGCCGATGGCAACCCGACTGAAAACGAAATCGGACTGGAAGACATCCGCATGGATTTTGATTCCCTTGCGGCGGTCGGCTCCATGGCAGGATCGGGCGGAGTGATCGTGATGGACGACACCCGCGACATGGTGTGGGTGCTCAACAACATCAACGAGTTTTACGCTCACGAATCCTGCGGACAATGTACACCCTGCCGTGAAGGATCGCTTTGGATGAAGAAAATCACCGACCGCATCATGGATGGCGGTGGTGTGTTGGAAGATCCCGACACGCTCAAGAGTGTGGCCGATAACATTGCGGGCAAGACCATTTGTGCCTTCGGCGAAGCATGCTCATGGCCCACGCAGAGCTTCATCGCAAAATTCCGCGACGAATTCGCAGCCAAGGCCACCAAGCGAGTGCCAGCCGCAACCAGCCCCGAGTTCATGCGCGACTCGCTGGTAAAGGCGGTTTCCTGAGTATCAAGACTGTGGGCACCTCCAGCCCGGATTCTTCGCAAGCTCGGATTGGAAAACAATGCAGACTTCGTGCGGTATTGCATCCGTCATCACATTTCCAATGATGACTCCATGCATGAGCCGGATGAAAATGAGTATCGACAGCGGCGTGGTTCGTGTGGCGAGCCGCAAAAATCCAAAGATTGAGGGCTTTCCATTATGGAAAATATAATATTTCTAAATTTTTGAACGAGGCCTGATTTTTTTGGTTGACATTAATTTGGCAGGTTGGCATTAATGCTCTCGCAATTTCGATAATTCTTTATGCTCTCCGCAGGATGAGCATTGAGAAATTGATCTGCCGCTCGCCTACAATGAGTTCATTCGTTTAAGCTTATTCAGGGTGATCAGTAGCCCCCCCGAGGAGAAACTATTAATAGGAAACTAACAGGGGAGACGAACATATGCACAACTCAACCAACGCAGGGATAATGGCACCAGGGATAAGCGATTCTTCTCCTTGGAGCGCAGCAGAATACCAGAGTCTGGTCCAGCCGGTATCCAAATGGAGGCACAAAACGGCCTGTCAAACCGCTGAGAAATTGACCACCATGTGCATCTTTGGTGATCTTTTTGTCATCGCATTGGCACAGATTTCCGCTTACTTTTTGAGATTTCACGTGCTAGTGCAGTTCGGCAACTTTGGCCAGCCAAGTCTCTTTTCCTACAACTGTTATATCGGAGCCGGCACCATTTTGATGATGTGGCTGCTTTCTTCCTTCCAGGTTTATGAGAAGCGTAAACCCTTTCAGCAGTTTGATGTGACAGCCCCGGATGTCCTGAAGGCAATTTCCGTGTGGTTTCTGGTATTCTCCTGTGCTTCCTATGTGTTCCATATTTCCCCGCCCCTTTCCCGCGGCTACGTCACTATCGCGGGACTTTTGATGCTGCTCGGTCTGACTGGATGGCGTTTTCTGTTCCGCTTCACTCTTGAGAAAACGAACTCAATATCCTCGCTGAGCACGCGGGTCCTGTTCGTTGGATGGACGGAGGACACCTCCAATTTGTACAACACTTTTGCGAAAGATACGGACCGGACTCATCTGGTTGTTGGCTGCGTGAGGCCTCCCACGGGGCATTTTCAGAAGGAACCACCAGCTGGCGTGCCTCAAGTCGGCGACTTTTCAGACATCAAACAGGTTCTGCAGACCAATGAAGTCGACATGGTGATCATCAATGAACTCAATTATGATCGGGGTGAGGTGATTGAGCTGGCAAACCTTTGTGAGCGCGAAATGGTCGAGTTCAAGGTCGTGCCTTCCTTCTTCCAGATCCTCGTTTCCGGGCTGCACCTTGAGACGCTGCACGGAGTGCCCGTTCTGGGAGTGAACAGTCTGCCCCTCGACAAACCGTTCAATCTGCTTTTCAAGCGCTTCCTGGATGTGGTCGGTTCCATCGTCGGGCTCATCATTGCGGCACCGTTCGTACTTTTCTTCGGGCTGCTGGTTTACCTGGAATCCCCCGGGAATATCTTCTACCTGCAAAAACGTGCAGGCCGTCGCGGCGGTGTTTTTAAAATCATCAAAATCCGTAGCATGAAGCTGGACTCCGAGGCCAATGGTGCTGCAGGTTGGACCACAGAAAACGACCCCCGCTGTCTCAAAGTGGGAGCATTCATGCGGAAATGGAACATTGATGAAATACCTCAATTCTGGAACGTGCTCAAGGGGGAGATGAGTCTGGTCGGACCCCGCCCCGAACGGCCTGAGCATATCATTAATTTCAAAGAGGATATCCCTCACTATAACGCCCGCCATAACGTCAAGCCGGGCATCACAGGGCTGGCTCAAATCCGCGGCCTGCGTGGAGATACGGACTTGAGCAAGCGCATTCAAAGTGACCTTTACTACCTGGAGAACTGGAGCCTTTTCAGTGATATCAACATTCTCTTCAGGACGTTCTTTGCCAGAAAGAATGCATATTGAATGTGGCCCGCGCACTTGTCGCACCCGCTCGGCTTGGGTATTTGTGAGTGGGCAGGCATCAAGAGCGAACTCTTGTTTGTGAAGTCAAATAATAATGGAACAGGGCTGGTCTTTGCGCTTGCGCGTGAGGTTACAGTCCACTAATGAGGCAGGCGTTTTGAAGGACAAGCAACTCAATATTAGCGTATTCGGCCTTGGGTATGTGGGATGCGTCTCAGCCGCATGTCTTGCAGAGGCCGGCCACTGGGTCACCGGGGTCGATGTGAACTCGGTGAAGGTTGATCTTGTGGCATCAGGACGCAGCCCCATTGTGGAGAATGGCCTGGATGCGCTTACACTTTCGCAAGTAGAAGCCGGACGCCTGACCGC
>JBGTCP010000173.1:0-1931 GCA_041748815.1 Chthoniobacterales bacterium | reverse complement strand
GCAGGCGGCTCCATCGGCCGCGCCGCAGTGCCCAGCGGCGCAAGCACAGGCGAACATGAAGCCTGGGAGCTGCGCGACGGCGACAAAAAATGCTACCTTGGCAAAGGTGTCACAAAAGCGGTCGGAAGCGTCAATTCCGTGATCGCTCCAGAGCTCGCAGGCATGGATGCACTCGACCAGATCGGCGTCGACAAAACCATGATCGCCCTCGATGGCACTGCGAATAAAAAGAAGCTGGGTGCCAACGCGATCCTCGGTGTTTCTCTCGCAACCGCCCACGCTGCGGCAGCGGAGCTCGACATTCCGCTTTTCAGATATCTTGGCGGTCCCAACGCAAAAGTGCTTCCCGTACCGATGATGAACATTCTCAACGGTGGCGCGCACTCCGATGCTCCCATTGATTTCCAGGAATTCATGATTGTGCCAAAGGGTGCTCCCACATTCTCCGAAGCGCTTCGCTACGGCGTGGAGGTTTTCCACGCACTTAAAGACGTGCTGAAAAGCCGGGGCCTCTCAACGGCGATCGGCGATGAAGGCGGCTTCGCCCCTAAGCTCGACGGTGCCGATGACGCACTGGAGTCCATCGCGGCCGCTGTCAAAAAAGCCGGCTACAAGCTCGGCAAGGATATCTTCATCGCACTCGACTGCGCAGCCAGCGAGTTCTACACACCCGCCACAAAGAAATACGTCTTCAAAAAATCCGACGGCTCGAAAAAGTCCGTCGATGAATTGATCGAGACCTACGTCAAACTCGCCAAAAAATTTCCCATCATTTCCATCGAAGACGGATGCGCGGAGAATGACTGGGACGGCTGGAAAAAACTCACCGACGCGATGGGTTCCAGCTGCCAGCTCGTGGGCGACGACCTTTTTGTGACCAACGTGGACTTCCTGCGTAAAGGATTTGAGCGCGGCGTGGCTAACTCCATCCTCGTCAAAGTCAACCAAATTGGCTCACTCACAGAGACACTCGACGCGATCGAACTCGCCAAGGAAAATAATTACACCGCCGTCATCAGCCATCGCTCCGGCGAGACAGAGGATACCACCATTGCGGATATCGCAGTGGCTACCAATGCGGGACAAATCAAGACAGGCTCACTTTGCCGCACTGACCGGGTCGCAAAATATAACCAACTTCTCCGCATCGAAGAGCAACTTGGCTCAAATGCGGTCTATGGCGGTAAATTCTAACCTGTGAGCGCACGCCATGCGGAGCTGAGTTCCAGGAGGAGGCCGGCCAGTGGATTCTGGCCGGTCGTCAACCGGCTTCTCATGGGCCTTATCATCGTGGTGGTGATCGTGCTGGGCATTCTCGCATTCATCCCCGAGATCCAAAAGCACCGCGCCGAACAAGCGGAGGTGCGGCGGTTGGAAAATGAAATCAGTAACCAGAAGGCCATCCACCGGCGCCAAACCCAGGAAATGGAACTCCTGCGCTCCGATCCCGAATATGTCGAACTCATGGCCCGCGACAAAATGGATCTCATGAAAGAAGGCGAAACCATCTTCCGCCTCGACACCACCGGCGCCGTGACTTCCACCCCGTCAGTCCCGCCAACGCTTCCCGCGACAACACCCGAAGAATAAACACATATATCACTATGCCATTCACACTCAGCATCGGAGATACAGCTCCCTCATTCTCATTGCCCGCCACCGACGGCACAACATGCTCATTGGCAGATTTTGCAGACGCTGGGATACTGGTCATTTTTTTCACCTGCAACCACTGCCCGTATGTCGTGGGCAGCGATGAATCCACGCGAGCGACTGCTGAAAAGTTTGCTCCGAAAGGCGTGAAATTTGTCGCCATTAATTCCAACAGTAAAAATACCTACGCTGAAGATTCCTACGACGGCATGGTAGCACGCATGCAGGAGCAGAAGTTCCCATGGATCTATCTGCACGATGAATCCCAGGATGTCGCC
>JBGTCP010000172.1:0-15538 GCA_041748815.1 Chthoniobacterales bacterium | reverse complement strand
TTCCGGCGGCAGGGGATGTTTTGATGCCTGGCGATATTGTTTACTCGATCTCCACTGAGGCGGAGCACAAAGCGATGGCGAAACTTTTCGGAGTGCGATGAATTACCGCCTGCTCGCAAAGATCCTCGGCGGAGTGCTCTCATTGCTTGCGCTGGGCATGATCATTTGTCTGCTGGATGCGCTGCTGGGCGGTGAATCTCCAGGGTTCAAACGTGTTGCTCTCTACGACTTCGGTATTTCGGCCACAATCACTCTGAGCGTTGCCGGTATGCTTGCCTGGCTCGGGCGCAACTCGGGCACGCATCTACTCAGAAAGGAAGCGGTGGCATTGGTGGGGCTTTCATGGATTGCGGCAGGAATTTTCGGGGCCCTGCCGTACATCTTTGCCGCAAACAACATCAGCCCTGCAGCAGCGATTTTTGAATCCGTCTCGGGGTTTACAACGACAGGTGCTTCAGTGATTGCTGATCTCGACGTCGTCCCAAGGTCGGTTTTGCTCTGGCGGGCGATGACACACTGGCTGGGCGGTCTAGGTATTGCTGTCCTGTTTGTTGCGGTGCTTTCGCATTTCGGGCCAGGCAGCAAGTCATTGTTCCGTCATGAGAATGCTGGAGCATCCACGGGCGGATTTGACCCGCGCGCACAAGGCACTGCTGTTTTGTTGCTGAAGATTTATGTTGTCCTCACGGTGGTTTGCACGCTTGGGTTGTGGTTCTTTGGAATGTCCCTGTTTGATGCTGTGACGCACGCGATGGCTACGGTTTCGACCGGAGGATTCAGCACGCGCAATACCAGTATTGCCTATTATGAAAGCCCGGCTATTGAGCTGTGGATCACTGCATTCATGGTGCTCGGCGGCATCAGTCTCATGCTCTTCGGCTGGCTGGTGCGTCGCCGGTTTGAACGCTGGAAACGGGATGAAGAGACCAAAATGTATCTTGTCATAATTTTCTTCGGCACAGCGCTGATCGCAGCCAATCTGTATTTCACGGGTGAATCAGACACGTGGGTCGATGGTTTGCGCGCTGCGCTCTTTCAGGTTGTTTCGATCATGACCACAACCGGGTTTGCGACGCGGGATTTTGCGCAGTGGCCCGACTTCTCGATGGGAGTGCTGGTGGTGTTGATGTTTGTGGGAGGCTGTGTGGGATCCACGGCAGGTGGTATCAAAGTAGCACGTATTATCATTTGCTTAAAACTTTGCCGGAATGGAGCGAGCGCATTTTTTCGTCCGGGGTTGGTCGCCTCATTGCGTATCAACGGGCTTCCGCTTCACCAGAACGTGCCGATGCAGGTGCTGCTTTTTATTACTGTAGTAGGATTCTCTTTGGTGGTCGGGATATTACTCTTCGCGCTTTTTGAGCCAGGGCTGGACTTGTTGAGCGTGGTCACTGGAGTCATTGCCTGCACGTTTAATATCGGCCCGGCGCTTGGCCAGCTTGGCCCGATGGCCAATTTCTCCGAACTCTCATCGGCGTCGTATTTTTTACTGAGCCTGTTAATGCTGCTCGGAAGGCTGGAATTTTTTGCGGTCCTCGCCCTTTTCAGCCCTTCGCTCTGGCGGAGATTTTAGGGTATCCTGAACGTCCGCGTGGCATTTGCGCTTTGCATTCCGCGCTTGGGCATGAGAGGGATTGCGTATGCACACAGACACACTCGATTCCATCACCCTCAAGACGCGCGAGCTTTGCCAGACGATTCTCGATGATGCCGGCTTTCGGGAAATCCAAAAAAGTATTGGCTCATTTCTTGAGGACCCGCACGCGCAGCAACAATATCAGGGAGTGAGCGAAATGGGTGCTGCCCTGCAGCAAAAGCATGCCGGCGGCGAGCAGATCGCGGATTCCGAGATCGCGACTTTTGAGGCCCGGCGTGACGCGCTGGTTGCTAATCCCGTGGTCTCGGGCTTCATGGATGCACAACGCGAGATGAACCGGGTGCAACAAAGCGTCATGCAATATGTCGGCAAGACCTACGAACTCGGCCGCATTCCAGAGCTTGCCGACTTTGAAGAAGAAGGATGCTGTGGCGGCGGTGGTGGTGGCGGTTGCGGATGCCATTGATCCGGCTCCGGCCGGGGGGTTACAATGCGCCAGGAATTCCACGATCAGCTCAAAAAGCTCGGCGTTGACACGCAGGAAATCGTGGAGCGGTTTTGCCGGGCGTCCGGCCCTGGCGGTCAGAACGTCAACAAAGTGAGCACTGCGGTCGAGCTGGTTTGTGCCAGGCTGGACCTTACGGTGGTGGCATCGGACTCACGTTCGCAATACAAGAACCGTGTGCTCGCCTGGGAGCGATTGGTGGAAGCCGTTCGGCAGCAAAAAGCAGACGCCCGGGCCAGCATTATTCACGAGCGGGAGAAGCAAAAACGCGCATCCCGTCCACGTCCCAGAGGTGTGAAGCGCCGCATTCTAGAAGGCAAAAAGCGACGCGGCGAACTCAAAAAACTCCGCGCCCGCGTGTGACGCGGTGCGCGACTATTCATCGGAGGCTGCCTTTACGCAGATACGACTAGCGCATTGCTTTCGGCAGCCTTGCAGGACTCTGCGGTTGGCAGGAAAATCGCAAACTCCGTGCCTACTCCAACGATGGATGAGACTTTAATGAATCCACGGTGGGTCCGCACGATCCCTTGCAGAACAGACAGTCCGAGGCCTGTGCCTTTACCCTGTTCTTTGGTGGTGAAAAACGGCTCAAAGATGCGATCCACGATGGATGCCGGAATCCCCTCACCAGTATCCGTCACTGTCAGCTTTACAAATTCCCCTGGCAAAACTTCGGGATAGGCAGAGACCGTTGAAATATTCACATCGACCACCTCGAACTCAATAGTGATCGTGCCCTTGCCCGGCATGGCATCTTTGGCGTTGATGCAAAGGTTCATAATGACCTGCTCAATGCCGGTGCGGTCTGCTTCAACTTTTGGAAGCGGTTCGCCAGCTTGAATTTCCAGTTGAATCAACTTTGGAATCGTCTGCCCGATGACGCCGGAGATTCCCCTCACCACCTCACGCAAGTCCACCTCACCTCTCGGCTCGTCGCTGCTTCCACGCGCAAATGTAAGGATCTGCCTGATGATTGCCGCGCCGCGTCGCGAGGAGTCTTCCATGATGTTAATGGTGTTGGTGAGCCGGGGGTTGGTGTTGCCGGCGCGCACCAGGTCGCAGCCCATGAGGATCGGGCTTAACACGTTATTGAGTTCATGAGCCACGCCACTTGCCAGGCGGCCCAGGCTGTCAAGCCGCTGCGATTGCTCGAGTTGGCGTTGCAAATTCCGGCGCTCAGTGATGTCGCGGAGCACCACGACGTGCAGGTTGGGTAAAATATTTGCCACCGCATGGACTTCTGCGACGACTCTGCGACCATCCGGCTTGCGTAATTTCATAGTGCCATCCGCATGTCCCTCATGCAGGAGCTCGGTCCAGAAGTCCTCAAATTTCACTGGTTGTGTGTCATCGAAGTCCACTCTGGGATGTGAACCGATCATTTCCTCGCGGGTGCGTCCGCTGAGCGTGCATGCGGCGGGGTTCACATCGAGATACACTCCCTGGCTGTCGGTGAAAATGATAGCGTCTTTGCTGTGCATAAAAAGTCCCTTGAGTCGGCTCTTATTTTCCGCCACAGCGTCGTCGGCAAGCTTCCGGTCCATCGCATTGGAGATCAGCTCCGCAAGGATCTGCAACACGATCTGCTCATCCTCGGTCCACCGCCGGATGGTCCGCACAGCATCGAACCCGATAAAGCCCACACACTCCCCTCTTAAAAAAAGCGGGACCGTGATCAGGGATTTTACGTTCTGGCCGGCGAGGAGGTCTTTGAGATCACCCTCCGGCAAAGCAGCCACATCCTCGACGCCCCAGGGTTTGTGTTTCCTGTGAAGTTCCGCTTTTTCCTCCATGAACACGTAGGATTCATTCTGCAGCTGATCAATGGCAGGCTCGATGCCAGGGCGACACCACTCGTGGGTATTCGTAAAAGTTTTGTCCTCAAAATTGTAAGCAAACACATAAGCGCGATCCACTTTATAAACCGCTCCTGCCTCAGCTAGTGCCTCCTGGATTCCGTTTTCGATACGCTCGGACGGGTAATTGACGAAGCGCAGGCCCAGTTGAAGGACGGCTTCGAGAAGCCGCTCGCGTTCTTTGAGATTGGTTTTGACCTCAGCCACCCGACATTGCAGTGCCGCGTTCTGCCTTTGCAGGACCGAAACCAACGCCGCAACCAGCGCCGTGAGCACCACTCCTGCAATGGCTATGGACGGCGTGATCCTTAACGGATTCCTGATGTAAAAAACAGGAGTGGGCGTCGCTGCGAGCACATACGACTGAGTCATGCTGACAAGCGGGTGATGCCATGCGAGGCGGCTTTCATGGTAGCTGACCGCTCCCTCCGCCAACACCTCAAACGCTTCGGGATCTGCTTCGAGATTCAGGAGTCTGAGGTCCATATTGTCCGCACCTGAGCGCAGGCTGGCTTTGGCGGATTCCAAGACACGCTCACCATCCCAGACGACCGCTGCCAGCAGTGCTCCAGGTGGAGGGGAATCACTCTGGATGCTTTGCACAGCGATGAAGTTCACATCGAGCGATTTTTCCTGCGGGGGCAGTTTGCGGGCGACCGGACGGGTTGCGGGAGTTGTGTTCGCAATCAAACCGGGCCAGTCGAAGAGATAAGTGATGTCGGAGTCGGTGCAAAAAACGCCGTCGTCCACACAGGTGGAAAGTTGAATGCCTATGCGCGCGGCCTCTGCCGCTCCGCCCGGACTGTAGTTGGTGGCCAGTAGCATGAGTTCACCCGGCGATGTGATATCGTTCAAGGGACCGGCGAAAGTTTCAAACTCCTCGGGCGTGACGTCGTCTGACGACTCCACAAAAAGGGCGGTGCTCTTAAGCAAAGACTCTATCCGCTCATGACCGCCGCGCACTGCCTCGGCAGCTGCATTCGCTAGCCTGGCGAATTGGCGTTTGCGGGTAACCGTTTCCGCTTCATTGCAGAGATTCACTCCCAGGATGGTTACGCAAAGCCCGAGCACAACCACTACTGCAGTCTCGGTGTGTTGGGTAAACCCGGGAGCAGTGTGATTGCGACGTCGAATCAAGAGATACCCCGCTGCGATGCATGCCAACGCAACTGCAAGCAATGCATATCCCGTGAACCGCAAAATCCATGCACTGCGCTCCATATCGTGTTTGCGGATATCCACACCGATCATGAAATACACCTCGCCGCGCACATCCATCACCGGAGCATAGCCGCTCATGAATTCGCCGTACTCATCACGATAAGGCCCGACGACTCCACTTTGCCGGGTCTGGTAAAGGTCCAATAATCCTTCTGGTGCCTGTTCATACACTGTCCCCACGGCGCTGGCGATGGGATCATCTTTGGCCAGACTTTCCGGCCCGAAGACGAGTGCACCGTCCCGCTCCTGCACGGTGTAAATAAACATCTCCGGCATGAGTCGGGCAAAGTCACGAAGCTGGCTCCGGAGCAAACCCTCATCGAAGCTCCCGTCGCTTTCGGGGGTAAATGCCAAGTCACGGATTTGATTGGCCGGGATTGCGCGCGCCACCGATTCCGCTTTCAACCGTAAATCATCCCGGAGCGCCTCCACGGAAAAACCGACCTGCCATTCGATCAATCCCAATCCCACCACCAGGAGCGTGAAGGCAACAAGGCACCAAGCGGGTAGCCGGGAGGAGGCAGGTGGTCCTGCTTTTCGCTCCTCATTGTTCCCGCCGGATCCTATGGTCTTATGATTGCCACCAAACTCCGAAATCACCAGGCAAGCTAATTAATAAAATCACAGTAACGCAAGCCATCATCGTAACCATTCATCGACACCTGGCGTTGTGCTGGCATACGTTGTCGCCCGCGCCCCGCCATCCATGCCTCAACCAACGACCAAAGTGTAATGACCCCTCACTCCTACGATGTGATTGTGATTGGTGCCGGTGCCGCAGGGATGATGTGCGGCATCACTGCCGCTGCGCAAGGGCGCAACACGCTCGTGCTCGAACACAACGAATCCATCGGACGCAAAATTCTCATCTCAGGAGGCGGGCGTTGTAACTTCACCAATACTCATGCCTCGCCCGAAAATTTCCTGACGCAAAATACCGATTTTCCTAAATCCGCCCTGGCCCGTTATTCTCCGCAGGATTTCATTGATCTCGTGAAGAAGCACCGCATCCCGTTTCACGAAAAGAAACTTGGCCAGCTTTTTTGCGACCGCAGTGCACGCGACATCGTGCAGATGTTGCTCGATGAGGCAAGAGCCGCAGGGGTGACACTGATGACGGGAGTGCAAGTCAAGGAGGTGCATAAAACAGATGCTTTCCAAGTGGCCACCAGTGCAGGGCTGCTCGAGAGCGCATCGCTGGTGGTGGCATGCGGCGGGCTGTCCATTCCCAAAATCGGTGCGACGGACCTGGCGTATCGCATCGCAAGGAAGTTTGAAATGCCACTGCTCCCCACACGTCCCGGCCTCGTCGGACTGCGCTTTGACGCGGGGACGCGGGAGACATTCTGTGCATTGAGCGGTGTGTCTCTGCCAGTCGAGGCATCCTGCGGCCGGGCGCGCTTTGCAGAGCAGGCGTTGATCACTCACAAAGGGCTGAGCGGTCCGGCGATTCTGCAAATTTCATCCTACGCAAATCGTGAGCAACCTGTGCAGCTGAACCTCCTGCCACAGTTGGACGTGAGGCATTGGCTGATGAGCGATACGAAGACTCCGCTGGCAAAACGCCTTGCGCAGGTTTTCCCAACGCGATTTGCAGAAGTGTGGTCCGCCGCATACGCCCCCGCACGGCCCCTTTCCCAGTGCAGCAAAGAAGAGGTGGACGGCGTCATCCGCAACCTCGAAGCATGGGCTCCCGCATTTCCTGAAACCGATGGCTACGCAAAAGCCGAAGTGACATTGGGCGGTGTGGACACGCGTTCCTTGCATTCCAAAACGATGGAATCGCGCAGCGTCCCCGGGCTGTATTTCATCGGTGAATGCGTGGATGTGACTGGCTGGCTGGGCGGCTATAATTTCCAATGGGCATGGGCTTCCGGATATGCGGCCGGGCTTGCGGCCTAGAGCCCTACGCCTCGACATGCAGCATCGGCAGCGCATGCATCAGCGATGTCACACGCTGGTCGGCCAACGATAAATCGTGATGCCGGGTGAGAGCATTTGGCACCGCCGTGACATAGAGTCCTGCCGCCTTCGCAGATGCCACGCCCGGAGCGGAATCCTCAAAAGCAAGCGACACGGCAGCATCCGCACCAAGTGCATCTAGCACCGTAAGGTAAACATCAGGGGCGGGTTTTGGCCGAGTCACATCCTCCCGCGTGCGAACAACATCAATGCGTGGCAAAAGCCCAAGCCGTTCAAGTCCTCCGCGCACCCAGTCCGTCGAGCTATTGCTGGCAACGCCGATTTTCCATTCTCCTGCCCGCCCTTCTTGCATCAGCTCCAGCACACCAGGCAATGGAGTGAGCTTCGCGACTTCAGTGTTGATCTCAAGCGCTGTCTCCTCATCCAGCGGACCCCAATCCAAGCTGCGTCCGATCAATTCCTCCAGATGCGATCGCGGATCGAGCCCGTTGACGGTCCCGACTGCCAACAACCAGGTCTCGAGCGTGAGTTCAGCACCAAATCGTGCGTAGAGCTCGCGCCAAACCACGAATGTCGGCCACTCCGTATCGCAAATCAGCCCATCGAAATCGAAAATCAGCGCGCGATTTGCCATGGCCCGCCTATTCAATGAGGAGCGGAGATTCCATGAAGGAAATTTCCTGTCCATTGCGTAACACGCGGATGGCTGTAGGATCCTCCGCAGTGATCCAGAAGCGCGCACCCCGGTATACGAGCGGCTCTGCATCAGGAGCCAGGGCGCTGTCGTAGATGGGCTGATTTTCCAAGGCATAAAGGTGAACGCGGACCTGGGTCGCGCGTACCGGGCGGATCTCAATTTCGTAATTTGCCTCTGTTTCAGAGATCTCAGGCACGTCATCGGGATTCACCGGGATAGCCCGCATAATCACGGGTTCCGGGGTAGGTGTGGGAGTGGGCGGTGGTGTTGCTGCTGCGATCGCTGCACCCGGCGGACGCGGCTCGGAATCTGCTCTAGCCAGCGGAGCGGGGGTTGGAGACGGAGTGGGCGCGACCTCAGGCTCGACGCCCACGACTTCAGCCGATTCCAACTGGTCGAGCATCGCCTCATCCGCAGGAGAAAGGCGTCCGATATACCATGAGATGAGCCACCATCCCAACAGGCCCACCAAAAACACGGTCACGATGGCTCCGCCAATGATCAGCTTCGGCAGGTTGGAAGGAGGCTTCCGCCGGGCAACATCTTTAGCCTCCGTATCGCCGGCATCCAGATAGGAATATCCATCGGTGCCTACAGCGTTGCCACTGGCCATATGCTCCAGATATTCAGAAGCATCGACCCCAAGATACTTGGCATAAATATTTAAAAATCCCCGCGCGTAAACCAGCGTCGGGAATTGTGAAAACTCCTCGTTTTCGAGATCCTGTAGGCGGGCTGCTTTGATTTTCGTGGCGCGGACAGCATCGTCCAGACTGAGTTGTTTAGCCCGTCTTGCCGCTTCAAGTTGTTTTCCAATACGCTCTGCCATTTTCAAGACCTCTGTGCTGCTAGTGCGGGTAGTTGTCAAGATCGACAAGGATTTCCCGCGGTTTCGCACCATCCCCGGGTCCTAGGATACCACGTTGCTCCATAATGTCGACCACACGGGCGGCGCGGGTATACCCGATGCGCAACCGGCGTTGCAACCGCGAGGTTGAAGCAATCTTCTCCTGCCTCAATATTTCCAGGGATTTCACGATGAGTTCTTCATCCTCCTCGCTGACATCCTCCTCGTTCACACTCGGGCTTTCCAGCCGCTCGTTGACGCTTTCGTCGTAAGAAGCCGGGACCTGAGCCGCAACAAAATCCACAATCGAAGTGATCTCGCCATCGGTCACAAACACACCCTGCGTGCGCACCAACCGCGACGTCCCGGGTGGGAGATATAGCATGTCGCCCTGACCAAGCAGACGATCTGCACCGTTCTCGTCGAGGATTACGCGCGAGTCCAGCTTCGATGCGACCTGGAAGGCAATGCGCGACGGGATGTTTGCTTTGATGACGCCAGTGATAACGTCGGCGCGGGGAGTCTGAGTGGCGACAATCATGTGAATGCCTGCCGCACGCGCCATCTGTGTGATGCGTGCAATCGCCGACTCCACATCCGCAGGAGCGGTCTGCATGAGGTCGGCAAGTTCGTCGATGATGACGACAATGTAGGGCAGATGCTCCGGCATGATGTCCTCGTCACGCGGAACGCTGATGCCCGGCCGGGGCTTGGCAAATGCGTCCAGGTCCACCTCATCTCCGCCAGCATCCATGCCCTCGATATCCCCGTCCATCGGGTCGTCCTCTGCAATCGGCGCACCATCGGTCCCCACCGTGGCAAGTGCCTCTGCTTGCTTGCGGGCATCGCGCAATTTGGCCATGTGCGCATTGAAGCCCACGATGTTGCGCACGCCGGATTTTGCAAACAACCGATAACGGTTCTCCATCTCCTCAATGACCCATCGCAGCGCGAGTAGGACTTTTTTTGGATCATTCACCACCGGCACAACCAGATGCGGCAGCTTGTTGTACATCTGCAACTCAACGACCTTGGGATCGATCATGACGAGCCGAAGATCTTCCGGGGAAAATTTGTAAAGCATGCTGGCGACCATGCTGTTGATGCACACGCTCTTGCCGCTGCCGGTCGTGCCTGCGACGAGGCAATGCGGCATTTGTGCGAGATCCGCAATAATGGTTTTGCCATAAACATCCTTGCCGAGCGCGAGAGGGATGCGCGCCGTGGACAATGCCCAATCGTCCGACTCCAGAATCTCGCGCAGTGTGACCGTGACTTTTTTGCTGTTGGCCAGCTCGATACCCACGGTGTCTTTGCCGGGGATCGGCGCGAGAATGTTGATGCGTTCGGCGCGGGTTGCCCGGGCGATATCACGCTCGAGACTCACGATTTTGTCCACACGCACGCCCTTTGCCGGGTAGACTTCGTAGCGGGTAATGGTCGGGCCGCGTGTGATGTTGCCCGGCGTCACTGCAATGCCAAATTGCTCCAGCGTTTCAACGAGCAGGCTCTGATTGCGAAGCAGCTCCTCTTTGTCAATGACGTCCCGGCCGTCCATGTCAATGGCCGCGAGCAGATCGAAGTCGGGCAGTTGGTAATTTTCGTAGGAAATCTCAGGACGCGTGTTGATTTCAGGTTTCTCAGGGTCTTCGCGCTTGGTCGGCACATGGGCGGTGCCGTCGATAATCTCCGGCGGAGGGAAATTTTCCGGCGCCTCATCCGGGTTGTCGGAACGGGACACGGCCTGCGGGAGTGCGCCATCTTTCTTGAGCTGGCGCTCGAGTTTCTTGCGCTCTTTGTCGAGGCGTGCCTGATCAAGCCGGATCCGTTCCTCAAGATCCGCCTCTTCAAGCCGGCGTTTTTCGCGTTCGGCCATCCATGCTTTGAACGCCTCCCGGGTCGTGCGGATGAGCTCCACCGGACGGATTCCGGTGATGAGAATCAAAGACGTCACGTAGGCGCAGCTGACGAAAACGATGGATCCAATGCTGCCAAAAGTTGCCAGCAGGAACCGGGTGCCCAGGATGTAACCCAGCCATCCGCCTGCCGTTTGAATATTAAACCGCTCGCCCCAGTCCTGAAAATACGACGTCTGCATCGACAACAAACACGCCCCGCTCGCGAGAAACACCGCCAGCCAGAGCAGCTTCGCGCGAATGCGTAAGTTGATCGCCAGCCACTTCGCGCAACCCCATCCGATGAGCACCACTGCAAGCAGGTAGGACGCACCGCCAATGAGGAAATACAAAATCCCCCCCGTGATTGCCCCGACCGGACCCACAAAATTCATCACCGGATCATTGACCGGATTGCTCTTGCTGAAAGGCACCCACGTCGGCAGATCCGACGGTTCATAGGAAACGAGCGACAAAAACAGCAGGATGCCCGCCAGGAAGAGTAAAGGTCCTGTTAATTCGCCGATGTGATGCTTTTGTTTCTTACGAGCCATGGATGGGATTGGTCATGCTACCAGCAGTAAAGCCGCAGATCGACCCGGAAATTCAGTTTTCTACCAACCCCCCGCCGGAATGCAAAATCCGAATTCAAGAATCACATCGTGGACGTCCACCGAGGTTCGTTTCGGAGCCCGTTGCACAAGGATGCGCTTGTCACTAACCCGAGAGACCGATTAGGATTTCACCATTCACCTTTTGCCGTGATGAAGTTCATAACCGAGTGCTTTTCACAAAAGCGGACGCATATTTTAAAAACTAACGTCAACGCATGAACTCGCCGATGAACTTTGAGCAACTAGTAACCCTCTGCCAACGCACGAATGAGAATATTGCTACTCGTGCGGCCCGGTCTGTGGATGCACATCTCGTTGCTCGCAACTGGCTTCTCGGACACTACATCGTAGAATACGAGCAGCAAGGCGCGGATCGTGCGGAATACGGAGTTCGCTTCCTGCCGACCCTTGCCAGCCGGCTCAAACCACTAGGTATTAAAGGAACCGGCCCGACTAATCTGAAATTATTCCGTCAATTTTATCTCACCTACCGCGACTTTGGTCAGACACCGTCTGACTTTTCTGCAATTGGTCAGACACTGTCTGACCAATCTGGACCATCACTCTCCAAGCCTCCGGAAAAAAGCCCGACAACGTCGGATATTTTGACCCCTGAGGC
The DNA here is from genome assembly GCA_041748815.1 of Chthoniobacterales bacterium. Lineage (GTDB taxonomy): Bacteria > Verrucomicrobiota > Verrucomicrobiia > Chthoniobacterales > CAKUMP01 > JBGTCP01. Next base: position 3,761 of record JBGTCP010000172.1, on the reverse strand, counting down.
CATCCTGATCCCGCAAGCATTGTCTGCGGGCTTTGTGAGCTTCTTCACCCTTGGCTGGTCCCACTATGTCGAACTCCTCACAATCGATGATGCTGACGAGCGGCGATTCTACGAAATCGAGGCTGCTGCCAACCAGTGGAGCGTGCGTGAGCTTCAACGGCAGATAACCAGTTCGCTTTACCAACGACTGGCCCTTAGCCGGGACAAAGAGGAAATTCGTCGGCTTGCCAACGAGGGCCAGGTCGTCGAAAAAGCGGCTGATCTCATCAAAAATCCTCTCGTGCTGGAGTTTCTCGGCTTGGAGGAGCATCCGCATTATTCCGAGGACGACTTGGAATCGGCGATCATCGACAAACTGGAGTCTTTTCTTCTGGAACTCGGCAAGGGCTTCCTGTTCGAGGCCCGCCAGAAGCGCTTCACCTTCGACAACGACCATTTCTTCGTGGATCTGGTGTTCTACAATCGCCTGCTCCGCTGTTATGTCCTCATCGATCTTAAGCGGGACAAGCTCACTCATCAGGATCTGGGACAGATGCAGATGTACGTGAACTACTTCGACCGCCATGTGAAACTCCCCGACGAACTACCCACCGTCGGCATCGTCCTTTGTCATCGTAAAAATAAAGCGCTGGTCGAACTCACCCTACCCATCGACGCCAACGTTTTCGCCTCGAAATACCAGCTCTACCTGCCGTCCAAAGAAGAGTTGAAAGCCGAACTGGAGAACATTACCACCAGTCTGAAGGATCCTGATCTATGAGACGTCGTGAATTTTTAAGTCTGGCTGGTGCGGCAGCTGCCGCTTCTTTATACCCCTCTCAATCGGCCAAGGGTGAGCAGACCACGGGATCGAAACTTCGGATTCTTTATTTTACGGATGTGCATGCGATGCTGGAGCGCGAGGCTCCGGAGTTGATGCGGGAGACGGCGAAACGTATTCGGGACGAACCGTTTGATCTGGTCATCGGTGGCGGGGATTTTGTGCATGGGGGATTCAATGCAGTGCCTGGAGAAATGGAGCCGCGGTTTGAGGCGCTACGGGTTTTTCTCGATCAGATCGGGCATCGGATTGAGCCCATGATTGGGAATCATGACTACGTCGGAGTGAAGCCCGTTGATGACTCTGCCCCCAGCGACGATCCGAGGCGCATGTTTCGCGAATTTTTCGAATTGGAAAAAACGTGGCGGACTTTTGACAAGGGTGATTACCGGTTTCTGATGCTCGATCCGGTCAAACCCGTGGACCTGCCGGAGCGGTATCATGGTCACGTCGATGAAGAGCAAATGGAGTGGATGCGCGCCGTGTTGAAAAGCACACCGGCGGATCAACCACTCGTGCTGTGCACTCACATTCCTCTGCGCACCACGTTCAAGCAAATTCAGGAAAGTCCGACGGCCGCGCTGCCGCCGAACCTCATTGTTACCAATGCGAATGAAGTGCTGGACCTGTTCAAAGAACACCGCCTCGTTTTGGTGCTGCAGGGGCATTTGCATTTTGAAGAATGGATCCGCTGGAACCGGCTGAATTTTCTTATGGGAGGCGCCTTGTGCGGTGCATGGTGGCAGGGACCGAATCTCGGCACGCACCGGGGATTTGGTGTGCTCGAGCTGGATGGGAGTTCGGTGGAATGGAATTACCTCACAGCGGGGTAGGAACGCGCGGGCTTCAAAACTTGTGCCTTTGAACGCATGACCTGCCATCCGCCCTTGTAGTTCATTGCCCGCTCTGCGATAATGGTCGTTATGGCAAATTCCACCTATGCATTAATTCTGGCGGGAGGCAGTGGCGAGCGCTTTTGGCCGATGAGCCGCACGGCTCGTCCGAAACAACTTCTCAATCTTTTTTCGGAGCACACCATGCTCGAAGACACGGTCCATCGCCTGGATGGCTTCGTCCCTTTGGAGAATATTCTGATTCTGACCAACTCCGTGCAGGAGGAATCCGTGCGCAAGGCATGTCCGATGCTCCCCAAGGCGAACATCCTTGCCGAGCCCGCAAAACGCGATACCGCAGCAGCGATAGCATTGGGTGCAGCATGGATTTCCAACCTGAACTCCAATGCCACCATGATCGTCCTGCCCGCAGATCATCTCATTAAGGACAAAGAAGCTTTTCAAAATAATCTCCGCGACGCCGTGCAAGTCGCGGAATCCAAGGGCGCTCTCATCACGCTTGGAATCCAACCCACATGGGCCTGTCCCGGCTTTGGTTACATTGAGCGCGGAGCAGTAATCGATAATGACTGCGCTACGAATTTTTTCGAGGTCTGCCGATTTCGCGAAAAACCTAATGCTGAACTCGCGGAGACTTTCCTGCGTAAGGGCAGCTTTCTTTGGAACGCTGGGATGTTCATTTGGCCGATCCATTCCATCGTGAATGAATTTTCCCGCCACACACCCGAGCTCTCCGCTTTTATTTCCCGCATGCACGAGGCAGGATCGTTCACGGATGAGCTCAAGAAGGAATTCACAACGTTGCCTAAGATCTCGATTGATTACGCGATCATGGAAAAAGCCCACCGCGTGTTAGTGGCTGAGGCGACCTTCGACTGGGATGATGTCGGCACATGGACCGCTGCCGCGAAATACTTCGAAAACGACGGCCACGGCAATCGTTCCAACTCACCGGTTCTGCAAATTCACTCCGGCAATAACATTGTGTTCTCCTCCGGCAAAAAGACCGTCGGCCTCATCGGCGTCCACGACCTCATCGTGATCGAGTCCGACGATGCCATCCTCGTGTGCAACGCGCACGATGCCGAGTCCATCAAAACCCTGGTTGGCAAAGTGCCTGCCGAACTGCAATAATTTGTCCCCACTCATGCAAGGCAGAATCCTCGGGATTGATTACGGCGACGCCAGGATCGGTGTCGCCATTTCGGATGAACTCGGTATGCTTGCGCACCCGAGGGAGACAATCGTCCTCAAGCAAATCAAAGATCCCGCAGCGCACATCGCAGCGCTTCAACAAAAGGACAATGCTATCCGCATCATTCTCGGACTCCCCCGCAATATGGACGGGACTGAAGGCGGTTCGGCGGAAAAGGTGCGGGCGTTTGCAAAAAAGCTGGAGGCACTTGTCACCTGCCCCGTTCAATTGCTGGACGAACGCATGTCCACACAGGCCGCCCAGCGTTCACTGCACGCGGCCGGTCGCAATGCAAAAAACAGCCGTGCGGTCATCGATCAGGTCGCCGCTCAACACATCCTGCAAGGTTATCTCGACGCGCAAGCTCCGATAATTTTCCCCGACGAAGACGGGAAAATGTAGGGCTCCCAAATTTTATGTCATCCCTCCGAACACTTACAATTGGCGCACTCATCGGTTTAGCCCCGGTATTCGCATTCGCACAGTTCAGTGAGGATGTGCAAAAGATCCATGCATTGCATGAGGAAGGAGTGGGGGGGGAGAAGGATGCCGTGCTGGATTGCATCGCACTGGCCGAAGAACTCCTCGCTGCGAATCCCGATGACCAGACCGTGCGGGTTTTTCTCGGAAGCGCTTACACCCTGCGCAGCCGCGACCTCATGCCTGGGCCGGAAAAATTGCGCACGCTCAAATATGGCGGCCAGCTCATGGACGAAGCCGTGGAAGCAGCCCCGGAAAATCCGCAGGTGCGTCTGATCCGCGCCATCAACAATTCCCAACTTCCCCGCATCTTCGGACGCCGGAGCGTGGCAGTCGCAGACTTCGAGTGGATGGTCCAATGGGTGGAGGAAAATCCCTCGAGTCTCGACCTCGATGAAAAGCAAGCCATGTA
>JBGTCP010000171.1:0-17374 GCA_041748815.1 Chthoniobacterales bacterium | reverse complement strand
GCGGGGCACTCGATCATCATAATCGTTTCTTTGGCAACCGGGCAGTGGATCATCCCGATCCTCACGTGTGGCTCAGGTGTGTACGGATCGTGGCTCTTTTTCCTTTGCAATAACACGCAGCATGTCGGTCTGAAAGATAACGTTGATGACTTCCGGCTCTGCTGTCGCACGTTCGCGCTGAATCCGGTCCTGCGTCTCCTTTACTGGCAGATGAACTACCACATCGAATGCCGCAGTGCCGTGTTACAATCTCGGTAAGCTCCACAAAATTATCCAACATGATTTGCCGCCCACTCACCGTGGATTGATTGGCGTCTGGAAAGAAATCGATGCGATCCTGCGCCGCCAGGCCTTGGAGCCTGACTATCAATACGAAGCTCCCCTTCCATCGAAGTCATAACCCACCAGAGGCCTGGGAGCGCATTGGTAGCTACTCCCCCACCCGCAGCATCACGCTTGCACTGTGGGAATTGAACTCAGGAGCGTAGAGGCATCTCAACTCTGCAATTCCCGCTGGATAAACCCCTTCGTGTTGGATCCGCACTGAACTCTCAAAAACATGTGTGCCCACTGGCAGATGCTCGATAAAAAAGTGCGTCGCAGTGTCGCGGGTTACTTCGTAATACCCGATTAAATCCTGGGCCCGATATCCGCTTAAGACGTTGACCGGCTCGGTTCCGCTTCCGCGATAATCTTTCAGGTGCACATAATCCATCGCCCGGTCCGTACGCACAATCACACGGGTCACAACTTCATCGCCGACCTGCGGCCTTTCATTCTCCAACTCAACCAGAACCGGGCCGGCTGGCGTTGCGCGACGAATGAAGAGCTTCTTCTCAAGGGTTAGTGGTGTTTCGGTGTGTGCCGTGATCTTTGAAATATCCTCCAAATACTGCCAGTGTACCGATGCCCATGAGACACCTTTGTCAGACTTCCGAAGTGTGATATCCGCCATTTCCGGTATCACTTGTGCCCCATCGAAGCGGTGCTCATAAAATCCGGTTCCAGCTTCAACTTCACCTGGCTCCACCCTCGCCCCGCCCAGCTCGACCTCCAGCAACGCATCACTGCCAAGAAGATTTTCCCCGCCCATCAACAGCGCATAAACCGCATCCGCTGTTGCCCTCCGGGTCGTCCAATCCTGAGTCTGTTTCTGCTTGATGAGCCATACCTGACAAAGGCCCACAGCCTCCGCATCATTGTCCACTTCGCTGAATGCCTCAATCGCCATCACCTGCGCTTCGATCGGTGCCTGCCACCAGTTCCAGCCAGCGGGATCTTTCCAATACATGCCAAGTTCGTCATTCGTGACCGAGTTCTCCCGAAGCGCACGCGTGATCAATTTTGCATCCTTCGCATGCCCGAGGCGATTCAAAGCCAATGCCGTCTGAGCGAACGCAAAGCGACTGTTTTCCAACATCCAATGCTCCCGCGCTTTCCCAACAAAATACTCCCATGCCTGGCGGTCTGCGGGTTCGTGTGCCCGGTCCTTCAGGAAAAACGAACGCGTGTAGAGATGATGGGCGATCCATGGCGAAAAATTCGGGCGGTCCAATAAATCCTGATCCACCAGATACTGATACCGCTCGGTGAGTGTACGATCCAAAGCCGGAAGCGCTTGCAGCGCCGATGTGATGTCGGTGCTCACGCCAAGGTTCCGCAGCCGGCCAAATCCCCGCACGATTTCCAACGAGATAAACTCACTCGAAGGGCCGCCCTCAAACCATGGCCAGAGGCCATTCCCAAGCTGCATCTCACGCAGCTTCGTAAGATGCCGGGCCAGCTCGTTATCCATGTGGTTTCCATCAAAAAGCAAACCCACTTTGCGGCGGGCCGAAGATTCCGCGTCCGCCTCACGCAGCCACGGCGTCTCTTCGAGCAGGATCGATTTGATATCCTCATTTTTTGTGAGCGGACTCTCCAACGCGTCCGTCCCGCGCCACTGCGCGAAGATATCCCGGATCTTCGGATCTGAGTTGGCAATGTGCCGGGCCAGCGAAGTTGCATAATAGCGGTGGAAAACCACATCCGCTGAATCAAACGTGCCTTCCATCAAATACGGCAAAGCCATCACTGCATACCACGCAGGCTGCGAAACAACCTGCACTTCCAGGAACAACGAATCCAGCGAATCCGACCCTCTGGATTCCCGAAGCTTCGCAAAATCAAACTCCTTTTCACCAGCATCGCGGATCGGCAAAGCTAGCGATTCTGTGACTACGATGCGTCGTGGAATGACCGGCAGCCAGCCTTCCTCCCCATCCCTCACAGTTCCGGCGGTGGCGCTCACTTGATAAATCACCACGCCAGCAGCATTCGGCACGCGAATGCGCCATTTCACGGAGCGCGATTCCTTTGCAGCGATTTCAAACTCCTGCTCCCCGCCATCCAGCTCAAACGAGCCACCGATGTTTTCGCGATTTGTGGCGTCGAGCAACTGCAAACGCACCGTGCCGGATTGCACGATATCACTTTGATTCAGCACCCGTGCGCTGAACTCGATCACGTCGCCCTCGCGCACAAACCGCGGAGGATTCGGCAACACCATTAAATCCTTCGCCGTCACGGTCTCGCCGGTCAGATATCCATGACGGAGTTCAGCATCGTGCGCGAACCCCAGGAATTTCCATTGCGTGAGCGCCTCGGGCATTTCAAAGCTGATGCGAATTGTACCATCTTCCTCCGTCTCCAGGTGTGGGAAAAAGAATGCGGTTTCCTGGAGATTTGTCCTCAGCGGCACAGCGTCCAAGGCCACTCCGCTACCTTCCATTGGTGCCTCCGGGTCGCTCAGGTTGGCTGCTGACTCCATTGCGATGTCGGCAGTTGGTGCTGCAATAAGCCCACGTTCCGGGCGCCGGCGCTCCAGATTCCCTGACATCGGCGCAGACATTGCCATGACTGCTCCAAAACGAGCACCACCACCTCCAGCCATTTCCAGCCCGTAATAATAATGGTATGGCTCAAAGTCACTTCGGAACCTCGCAAAAGAGGAAGCTAGCTCTGCTGCCGAAAAGCTTTTAAAGTGGGACAATTGATTCAGCCGCGCAGCCTGGCTCGCGAAGGTCCACCCCACTCCGGGATAATGCCGCAGGAAGTATTGCTCCAATTGCGGAAACTCATGCGGCACGAATGCCTCCAGCGAGGCATCATACAAAGTAGCCACCATTTCGGCATCCACTGGTTCGCCGTCCGCCCGACGTATGCGTGCAGTCCATGTCTCGTGAGCGCCTGGCTCCAGCTTTGAGCGGATTGTTTCCCACTCGACTGAAAGCTGCCGGTTCGTCCAAGGCACAATGAATGAATGATGCTGCCAATGCTGCCGGTTTTGCGCGATCTGTAGCACCATCACATCCAATCCGCCGCGATGTTTTTCCTCGATTTCGAAAGTGAATGTCTCCTGTGTCCGACCTGCTTTACTCCACTCACGATGCACCACTTTACCTCGATGCATCCACATCACCAGCGCATGTCCTTCTTTCTCACCGGTTCCCCACACAAGCTGAACCGCCTCGCCGGGCTGGGCCTGCCATGATGGCGATCCGGTAAACGACGGAATCATTGACGGGAAACGCTCCGAGCTCAGATCCACCACCTGAATCCCCCGCAAAGCCTGTATTTCTCTGCCTCCTTCATCGATTCCGGAAAAAACCATCCGATAAATTCCGGGCGCCAAATCGACAACGATCTCCGACTTTCCATCCTCCCCGGTATCGATTGCCGCTTCATACACCACTTCCCCCAGCTCCCAACTATTGGGATCCGCCGGATTTGCCGCCACTTCACCCAGGCCCCAGTGACTCGTCAGTTTCGAACGAGGAACCGTTGCGGGTTCAACCAGGCGATGCCATTTCAAGGTACCTTTTCCTGCCCGGGGTTCACTGTCGTGCGAGAACGTCATCAGCTCAAACCTGCTTTCTCCACCTGCCTCAATCCAATCCGGCGCATGAATCTCCGCCCGCAGGCTCGTGTAGGCGACGCTCACGACCCGTGTCACACTGCGTGTCTCACCGGCACCATCCGTGACATCCGCAGTTATCCGGAAATCAAAGACCGGCTCTGTTGCAGGATCGATGTCAGGATCCGGCACCGCATCGAACTCAATTGGAAATTTCCCGTCCACACCGGTAATTGCTACGCCGTGAGCGATTTCCTCAGACTCAGGATTCGGGGTGAACCACCAGCAAAACCGGATCCAATCCGGCCAACGCGGCACGCGGGTTACCCGCCAACTCACCTTTGCGCCATCCACAGCGGCGCCAGTATAGCCCTCAGCCAATCCCACCACCGTCACCGGTCCATTGAGTTTCACCTGATCAACGGGCGCTTCCATTTTCACCAAAAACGTGGGCCTTTTGTACTCCTCAACCCGCACGGATGCGCCGCCGTGCGGTGTGGCACTGATGCTATGGTGCCCGAGCACCGCTCCAGATGGCGCCGTGAACGTCCCTGAGAATCCACCCCGCGAATTGGTCGTCAGCTTCAGCGCTTCCACATCGCGACCATTGGGATCTTTCAGCACAACCTCTACTGCCTCATCGGCTGCCACCCTTTCATCACCCGCGTGATCGCCACGATGCAGCAACACACCCTTGAAATGAATTTGCTGCCCTGGCCGGTAAATCGCGCGATCCGTGAAAAGCACTTCCACGCGTTCAGGCGTTTGAGGCTGGTGCAGTTCACCCGCCCAGATCTGCTGCGCGATACGATGCTCACCATCACGTGCCACCACCATTAATGATCCTTGGTGCGATTTACGAAGTTGAAACATGCCATCCACGTCCGTTTTCACTGTCTCCTCGCGCCGGTTCCTTTGCTCTGGATCTCCTGACACGTCCACACGCACTCCCTGCAGTGGCGCACCGGTCACCGCATCGACCACCACGCCACGCACACCGTCCGTCTCATTGCCAAGGCTCATAGCCAGCTTCGTGACATGGACGCCGGTCACCACAATTGCATTATTTTCCTGCTCAAAATCCGGCGAAGCGCTGGCGATCACCACATAAAATCCCGGCTTCAACTCCACAGACGGCACAAAGGTTTCCTGCGTCTGTGCGTAGGGCTCGCCGGGTGTGATTTCAAAATCCCATGCCTCATATGTCTCTTTCCCAAGCCACTGCCCAAGTTCCTTACGTTCCCGTGGCACATTACCAGCCCGGAACTCCGCTGCGGCATTCCATCCATGTGAGTAGGCCCGGAAGTACACCCGCTCCACATTCCGCGCAGTCACTGAGATTTCCGCGCCAGCCGGAGTCCAGGCGTCTTCGATCTCCAAGTTCAACGAGCGGGCCTCAACCACCGCTATCAACCGCTCGCAAGCCTGTCCGAAGACGTGCTTGGGATGCGCCTTCGCTCCAGCGGTTGCCACCGCATGCGCCTTTTCCCACTGCACTCGTTCGATTAAATGCTCCGCCAGCGCAGCACGTCCCGCGCTTGCTACCACATGCGGGTCCGCCGCTTCAATCCATGCCTCCATCGCAGCTATCCATTTCTTCGAGGCCTCATCATCAGATCCGCTGACTGCATTGACTGCCCATTCAAGCCGCTGCAGGTCCGCATACATGAATGGCCCACGATCTTCACGGCCCTTGTGAAACTGCAAAACTTGCTGATGTTGTTTCAGCGCCTTCAGCTTCCACGAAAGCTGTTCAGGCACCTCCGGCTCCCACGCGAGAAATTCATCCACAGTTCCAAGCGCTGGAGAATTCACACCAAACCGGAATGGCTCCTGCGGCAACGCTGCTGCCATCTCCTCCAGCTCATAAAATTCCAACACCATCCGCGCCAAAAAGTCGTATGCGGTCGGCCGGAACTCCTCATCCAGTTCCCCTTCCTCGATGATCTCGCTGAAATCCGAGATCGGACGCTCCTTCAGCAGCTCCGCGCTCACAAGTGCCGCCTGCAGCCGTAGGTCAATTTCAGCAAGGATCGTTTGCAAATCCCAGGTAGTGAAATCATCCCCCTGTGCTGCATCCAGAGCGCTCCGCTCGGCAAATCTCCAGCTGTTTTGCAAATAATACGAGAACAACCACCGCGCCTGCAATGTCCGCAAAAGCGGCAGCACCTCTTCCGGCACTTCACCCACGCGCTCATCCAGCAACTTGATCGCCACCTCCACCCCGCCCTCCCGCTCAGCCTCTGCCAGAATGCCGGTAACCACCGCCCGCGCCGCCTCAATCCATCGCTCCCCTGCCAATGCATCCGCTTCAATCTTCGCCGCCAGATCAATGACCGTCTGCGTCCGTTGCAACTTTTGTGCCTCCTGCAATTCCACCCAGGGATCTGCCGCAGCCATCGCGGTAAAGCCCGCCAACACACATACCATCAGGAGGAGATTTTTCATATGCCCAGTAAACGCCCACTGCAAAAAATTGTCCTGTAAATTTTATGTAACATTTTGATTCTTACACGAGTTCATGCACTATTGGGATGTGCGACAAATCAAACTAACCGGACGCGAGATGACCGTGCTCAAAGCAATCGACTTCGCCACCGGCACAGATGGCAATGAAATGCTCACCCGCACCCGGCTCGAGCCCACGGACCTCATGGATATTCTCAATGGCCTTCTCGAGACCGGCTTCATCGAGAGCGATCCCTACTCCGAATCCATCACCGTCGAAGCGATTCCCACAACACTCTTCGAAGTCAACCCATCCTACGCACAGCAGCTCAAAGCGGTGATGGTCAAGCGTTTCTGAGCAGGCAAAAAGCAGGCAGAGCTTTTTTCCGTTGGGAATTCCACCCGATCGTGGCATCTTCTCAGCGGATGTTTGAATTGCTCACGACCGACCCCCACAGCGCTGCCCGCAGAGGGCGCCTGCACACACGCCATGGGATTGTCGAGACCCCTATCTTCATGCCGGTCGGGACTCAGGGCACCGTTAAATCCGTTCATCCCGATGAACTCCGCGCACTCAACGCACAGATCATCCTCGGCAATACTTACCACCTTTTCATCCGGCCCGGCATGGATGTCATGCGCACCATGGGCGGACTCCATCAATTCGCCACATGGGACCGCCCGATCCTCACCGACAGTGGCGGGTTCCAGGTTTTCTCGCTTTCAGGATTGCGCAAAATCACCGAAGAAGGCGTCACATTTCAAAGTCATCTGGACGGCTCGACACTGTTCCTTGGGCCTGAGACCGCAATGGAAGCGCAGCACACCATTGGCAGCGACATCGCAATGATCTTCGACGAATGCCCGCACTACCCGTGCGAGGAAGATTATGCCGCACGCAGTCTGGACCGCACACTGCGCTGGGCTCAACGCTGCAAAGACTTCACTCAAGGGCTACCCGATGCCACGCGGCCACAAGTCTTTGGCATCGTGCAAGGCTCGACGTTCACGCAGCTCCGTGAACGCAGCGCACGCTCGCTGGTAGAAATTGGCTTCGACGGATATGCCATCGGCGGGGTAAGCGTGGGTGAACCCGAGCCTGAAATGATGCGGGCCATCGAAGAATCCGTCCCGTTTTTGCCCGCCGACAAACCGCGTTACGCCATGGGACTAGGCACGCCTCCGCAACTCGTAAAAATGGTCGCCCGCGGCGTGGACATGTTTGATTGCGTCCTGCCCACCCGCGTGGCGCGCAACGGCACTGCCTACACGCGCCACGGCATGCTCAATCTTAAAAATGCTGCATTCGCCACCGACCCCCGGCCGATTTCGCCCGACACGCCGCAACAGTGCCAGCCCTTCTCCCGCGCCTACATCCGTCACCTCCTGAAGGCCAACGAAATCCTCGGACTCCGCCTCCTCACTCTTCACAACCTGCACTTCTACCTCGAACTCATGCGTGAAATGCGCGAGCACCTTGAGGCAGGTACCTTCCGCGAGTTCCATGATGAATTCCTCCGCACCTATCCATCCACCGCTGAGGTAGCCGATGAGTGATCCCGACAGGGCTCCGTTCATCCGCCTTGAGCTTTCCGCCCATAGCACACGGTTTTTAGAAGCTGAACTGGAAGTGGGAACGGGAAGCGATGCCATCCTGGATGACGGTGAGCGCGAGGTGGTCAGGATTTACGAGTCGGAGGGAACATTGCGAGTCGAGTCATTGATGCTCGGGATTCCAACTTTTTTAAATGACACTCCCTTCAACCAGGGTACATCTCTGCAAGATGGGGATGTCGTACAGTTCGGCCGGTCTGCTGGCATTGTCGTCAACTTCACAACAGAGGGACTGCCACCACCGACTGCCGCCACCGTTGAGGAACCTGCTGGAAAATCCAGGTCCGCGGTACGCCTGATCACAGCTACCGTAGCCATTGCTTCACTGCTGGCATTCATACTGGCTAAATCCTTCGACACTGAAAAATCGCATTCTCCCGCAACTGTTGCGATTCCACCGGTTGCCGCTCCACCGGTTGCCGCTCCCCCGGTTGCCGCTCCACCGGTTGCACCTCCGCTGGAAGTGCCCAATATGGCCACACCGGCGCCGGAGGCCCCAACCCAATCATCGGTGCAGCTTCGAGCGATGGAACCCGAGATTTTGCAACCCCGGCTTCCCGTGCCAACGCCCGAGGAAATCTCCCCTGAGCCAACCCCCGAATGGACCGTGGATCTTGGAGCTGAAATCGGTTGCATCGTTTGGAACGAAATCACACAAACATTGCTCGCTGGCACCGGTGACGGGCGGCTTGTAGAAATTGATCCTGGATCTGGTCAAATTTCACGAACGCTCACTGCGCATTCAAGTAGCGTTTCCGCAGCCGCAGTAAGCGCTGACGGCACCTACATGGCGACCGCTTCATATGATCATACCATCAAGGTATTTAGATCCTTTGACGATTCCTCGCCTGTGACTCTCGCCGCTCATGTCTCTCAAGTGCGTGCTATTGATATTCATCCCTCCGAACCACTGCTTGCCAGCGCAGGTGCGGATGGATTTGTCATGCTCTGGGACATGGCATCCGGAAAGGACATCACGTGGATGCTTGGGCACATTGGAATGGTAAACGCTGTGAAATTCAGCCCCGATGGGACCCGATTATTTTCGGCAGGCTCTGACGGGACGATTCATGTATGGGATCCTGCGACGGGAGAAAAAATTAATAGCTTTGCCGGGCCCCAGACCGGCATCAACGCACTTGCGTGGTCACCGGATGGCATGCGCATGGTCACGGCAGCGGATGGATTTCTCTCGTCGATCGATGGCATCATCATGACGCCAGAACAAACCCTGCGCATCTGGGATCCCGTCACCACGCAAGAGATCGAGCAATCCATTGACATCGAAGAATGGCTGCTCGCAGCAGAGTTTACCAGCGACGGTCGGTATATCCTGGTCGCAACCGGAGGCCATCCTGCGAGGCCGGGCGACGCTGAGATCGCTCCCAGATCAGTAGTAGTGGATGCGACGAATGGAACGCTCCTCGGTGCGCGTGGAGGACCGTTGGGCCCCATCACAGACCTTGTCCCCCACCCCGACAACCGCCACTATTTCATCAGCAGCACCGATCAAATGCTAAGGCGTTTGATCATTCCGGAATAAAACAGCTGCAGAGCACTTCGTGCTGATCATCTGACAGCCAAGGTCGAGATATAATAACCAGCGATCACCGCTGTGCCGATGACTCCAGCAACATTCGGGCCCATGGCATGCATGAGGAGGTAGTTGTCCGGATCAGCCCGCTGGCCTTCCACTTGCGAAACGCGTGCTGCCATGGGAACTGCGGAGACGCCAGCGGATCCAATGAGGGGATTGATTTTGTCTTTCAGAAAAAGGTTCAAGACTTTGGCCATGATTACTCCGCTGGCAGTGGATGCGGCAAAGGCCACCACTCCCAATGCAATGATCATCATGCTCTCGGGACGAAGGAAACGATCACCGGTCATCGTGATGCCAACAGCAGCACCGAGAAAGATGGTCACTACATTGATGATCTCATTCTGCGCGGATGTGACGAGGCGCTCTGTCACGGGGCGTTGGTGATGCGTCGGGCGCATCCGACTTTGGGCGGGTTGCGCGAATCCGGCCCACTGGGTTCAAGAGTGGCGAAGAGCACACATTCGCTAAGATTCTCGTGGCCGTTCTTGCGCTCGAGAAGCGTGTATTCGGCGTGGTCGCCCTCACGCAGCTAGCCACGGCAGGCGATCTCGATGGTCCCGTCCGGTTTCCAAAGCACCGCACCGACTTTGGGTGTGATGGTGTCGTCGGTACGCTGCTCACGCACGGAAGCCTTCATAACTTCCACGGCCTTCTCCATCAGTTGTCTTGGATTGAACGTCGATTTCTTCGCCATGATTGAATCCTTCAAATGCCCATGTTCTCCAGAAGCTCCTTGAGTGCCTGGTCCGTTTCCCGCGCCTCAGCTTCGATGACCTTCAGTTCCTCGACGATCTCCGCGATGGGGCGGTAGATTTCGGCATCGCTGGTGTGGATGTAGCGGCTGGGGGAGATGTTGTAGTCGTTGCGTTTCAGCTCGGCGTGCTCGACGATGCGGCTGAGTTTTTCCTCTTCTTGCCGCCTGATAAGTTTTTGCGGGATGCGATGGATGCCGGGATCTGAAGTCTGAAGGCAAAATGGGGCAGGAAGCATCGGGAATAGTTCTACCTCAGTTCATTGAATTGAAAAGCTCATACCCCGGTCTTCTCCAGAATTTCCTCCAAGACCTTGTTTATCCGCAGATTGGGCAGATTGCAGAAAAAGTTTCCGAAAAGCGATGGCTCCATGTAATAGCAACAGTCTTGTCGCTTTCGTTGCGGTTTCAACTGCGACAGGAGTGTCGCAGCTACGTTTGTGCCCGGGCGGCAAAGTGGCATTTTTTGAACAATCATTTCGGAAAATACTTTTGAGAACCGCTATAACAAAAAATACCTGGGATTAGATTTATTTTAGCACCAGTCCACGGCCTCGTCTTGACAGCGTGGCACATATACATATGATTATATGTATGAAAGCGATCACAGTTCATGTCTCTGAGCCAGTCTACCAGGAATTCCGGGACCATGCCCGGAAGACTGATCGAAAGGCGGCAGAGCTGATCCGGGAGGCCATGGACCTCTACAAAGAACAAACAATCCGACGCAGCTCCGGGATTTCGCTCAGAGACCTGCGGCCGGTTTCCGTGGGCAAGGTGCTGCGTCCGATCCGAAAAGATGACGACATTCTTGGTGAAATGATCGACCTCTAAGATTCCCATGTCACTGGACACCAAAATCGGCATCGACACGCCCTTCCTCCTTGCGCACGCGATGCTTGAGCACCGCGATCACGCCAGGGCCGTGACGATCATGGATAAGCTACTGGAAGAACAGACGCTCTTCGCACTATGCCCGACTGTGCTTGATGAGTTTCTTCATGTGGCCACGGACCCGAAGCGATTTGAAGCTCCCGTGAAGATGGCTACGGCGCTGAACATCGCTGGAAACTGGATAAACAGCCGGGAGACGGTTTTGGTGATGCCAACCGAAGCCAGTTGGCGGCTCCAACACCAATGGATGTCCGATCATCGGCTAGGAAGAAAGCGGATCAATGATTCCGGTATTGCCTCCATCTATTATCACCGTGGCATTCGAAGACTTCTCACCGGCAATCCACGGGATTTCAAAGTGCTCGGCTGTTTCGACATTATGAATATTTCGGAGGAATGATTCCGTAGCCAGTTTTCTTTGAAAGGCGCGAGTCACTGATGAAATGAATAAAAGTTTCAGGCATGGGCGATGATCAGTGGTGGCGCGGGTGAAGGATTTTACCAAATGGTGCTGATCTCAGTGTAGCTCTGAATATGCGTATCCGGGGTGAGAATGGAGAGTTGTTCCCCTACTGCGGTGCCGATCAGCAGTCGATCAAAGGGGTCGCGGTGATGAAGCGGAAGGCTGGAAGCCCGGAAGGCGTGAGCGGGCTGAAGAGGGATGATCTGCAAACCATGCTTGACGCAGGCTTGCGTGAACCAGTCAACGGGAGGCATCGGGAGGTCGAGTTTTCCGGCAGCGTGTTTTTGGCCGATCTCAAAGGCATTCACCGACGAAACGAACAAAGACCCACGGCTGTCCCGCAGCGCCTGTTTGGCAGTGCCACTCAGGGTCGCGGGTTTCATGACGAGCCACAGGATGGCGCATGTGTCCAGCAGGATCATCGGGCTGCCGCTGGCCAGTCATCTTCAGTGGCGGTTTCCAGCGGATCGTAAAGAATGCGCCCTTGCAATTCCGGGTGACGCTTAAGGGGATCCGGGGAGGACGCTGCGGGCGGCGGCGTAAGTGCAGCCACCGGTTTGCCACTGCGGCAGATCAGGATGGTGCTGCCGGTTTGCTCCACGGTGGCCAGCAAGGCGGAAAGACGGGTCTTAGCCTCGTGTGTATTGACTTTGGTCATTGGCATAATAGACTAAACTTAGTTTAGGTTTCTTGCCCGGCAAGGAAAAAGTATATTAGGCGTCTCCAAAGCGCTTGGCCTCCCGGCAACCGGAATGCGGCTGGAAAAATCGTTTCGAATACCTTAGTTTAGGAGGATGAGAGATACGACTTCAATGGTGCCGGATTATCGTGTTTACCTTACTCACCGGGAGAAAGTGCTGTGCGACAGATGCGGCAAGGACGTGCACAAGGGAAATCTCATCGCGCTTTATGGCGGCGAGGGTGCGCATTGCATGACGTGTGCCGGCATGGACGATCTGGTGATATTGCCGTCGGGAGATCCGGCTCTGACGCGGCGTGCAGCGAAACTTTCCTCCCGGAAATTCCCCCTTTTTGAGTTTGTGCGAAGCATCAAGATGTCGTCGCGGAAGGGAACGCTGGTCGAGCCAGAGGCATTGAAACTCGCGCAGAAGCAATGCGCGGAGGATGCGGAAAAACGCCTACTCAAACAGGAGCGTGCCGCCGAAAAACGCAAAGTCCAGGAAGCCAAATACCGCAAAGACTTTGCCGTCGCTGTGTTGAAACAGTATCCCGGGTGTCCCGAAAAAAATGCCCATGCGATCGCAGCTCATGCCTGTGAAAAATATTCTGGTCGCGTCGGGCGGGCGGCATTCGCGAAGGAGATGGATCCAGAGGCAATCCGTCTCGCCGTGCGCGCTCACATCCGCCACGCTTTTACAAAGTACGACGAGCTCCTTGCGGAGATGGGGCCATCTAAGGAAAGCCGCCGAATTGCCCGGCACGAGATCAGCGATGACCTCGACACGGTCGAGCAGAAATGGGCGAACGGGTGATCATGGGATAAGCGACGAAAGCATCAAACGAATCCTGGCTTTCCAGGAAAAGTGATAAAATTCGCCAATCACACGCCGCGTCGATTTGTATTAAATATTCTCGCCCAGGAAGGTGTGAATCCCGCACTCCGCTTTATCAAAGCCGGTCCAGCGTCCAGCGCGCTCGTTGTCGCCATCGCCGACCGGACGGGTGCAGGGCACACATCCGATGCTGCGATAGCCGAGATCGTGAAGCGGATTGGTCGGCAGGTTGTGCTTGCGCAGATATTCCCACACCTGTTCGCGACTCCAGCCGGCGAGAGGATTCATTTTCACGATGTAACGATCCCGCAACACATCAAATTTGTAGACCTGAAGAATCCCAGTGCTTTGCCGCGTGTCCGATTGCTGACGCCGCAACCCGGTGACCCACACATCCAGCTCGGCGAGCTTTTTCTGAAGCGGAATCACTTTACGCATCACGCAGCAGGTGTCCGGATTCGTTTTCCACAGCTCCGGACCTTGTGTGGCGTTTTGTTCCTCCACGGTTTGCTCGGGATGCAGAGATTCGATCTGAATCCCCAGACGATCCTCCAGACGCGCCTTCAGTTCCAAGGTCTCCGGGAAGAGTAATCCGGTATCCAATGTGAAAACCGGAAATCGGAATCCCAGCTCCATCGCCTGATGCATGATCACGATTCCCGCACCCTGAAAGCTTGTCCCGATCGCGGCGCGAGTACCGTAACGCTCCCACCCCCAAGCGAGCACCTCGGAAAGAGGCGCGTCCTCCAGCCTGTCCGACCAGCTCTTCACCTCCTCCGGATCAATCACGGGGTGTTCTGTACTGAGAGTTTCCATTTTCGATAATGTCTATATGAATACCAGACAATTAAATGGAACCCTGCATTGCACAAGAGAAATCTGCCGCCACCTAACAGTCCGGCTCTAAGAAGAACAGTGCCTGCCCTGGAGCGGCCGGCTTTCCTTCGGCAGCAAGCACCTCGCGCAGCACTCCGGCAGCAGACGCGACGCAGTGGATCTCCATCTTCATACTCTCAAGAATTGCCACGCTCTGCCCCGCCTCAACACGTTGGCCGGGCTCGACCAGCACCTTCCACACATTACCAGCTGCCGGACTTGCAATGACGCGGCACCCGTCGGGGATTGCCAGAGCGGACACAGGTTCGACGGGGGCCTCCATCGCTTCGACCTCATTCTGTCCGACCGCAGCCCAGCGATCCCTTTCCTCTGCAAAGGCCTGCTGTTGAGTTTTGCGGAACTCCGAGATGGATGCCGACTCGGCGTCAAGAAACTTCCGGTATTCAGCAAAAGAGAACTCACCGGACTCAATGCGCGGCTCAAATCTCCCGGTCAGAATCTCCGAGCGCAGCTCCATCAATTCCTCATGACCGACCGGATAAAAACGGATCTGGTCAAAGTAACGCAGCAACCATGGATGCCCGTCACGGAAGCTTTGAGTCTGGCGAAAGCGGTTCCAGATCGGCACCGTGCGACCAACGAACTGATACCCGCCCGGTCCTTCCATTCCGTAAATGCACATGTAAGCGCCGCCGATGCCCACTGCGTTTTCCGGAGTCCAAGTGCGGGCCGGATTGTATTTGGTGGTAACAAGACGGTGTCGCGGATCCAGCGGTGTGGCGACCGGAGCGCCGAGATAAACATCACCGAGACCCATCACCAGATAACTGGCTGCGAAAACAATCTCCTTAACGGCTTCAATGGACGGCAGACCATTGATGCGGCGGATAAATTCCAGATTGCTCGGGCACCAGGGTGCATCGGGGCGCACCGATTGTGTGTATTTTTCAATCGCAAGTTGCGTGGCCGGATCATCCCACGCCAGCGGCAAAAACACTGTGCGCGTCGGCACCCGCAGATCCTCCTCAGCAGGCAACGCGGCCTCACAACCCTTCAGAATCGACAGGAGTTCGTCGTAAGAAATCTGCGAGGCATCATATCGGACCTGCAGTGAACGAATGCCGGGCGTAAGATCCCAAAGCCCCGGAATTTTCATCCCCAATAAATGATGATACAGCGCCTGCACACGGAATCGCAGGGCAAGATCCAGCACCATGGGCCCATACTCCACCAGCACTCCGCTGTCACCTTGACGGCGGTAAACCACCCGGACACCACCTGATGCAGGACCTTCGGAAATGATCGGCTCACGGCATTCCGGTGCTTCCACCCCACTCGCTCCAAGTGCAACGGGATGAAATTTCACCCGATCCCCCGGCCGCAGCTGCCCGACTTTCCAAAGCTCCGAACTCAGCACCGTGGCCGGGCACACAAAGCCGCCCAGGCTGGGTCCGTCGGGTCCGAGAATAATCGGCATGTCGCCCGTGAAATCCACTGCTCCCACCTGATACGCATTGTCGTGAATGTTCGATGGATGCAAACCCGCATCCCCTCCATCGGCACGAGCCCACTGCGGCTTGGGCCCGATTAAACGCACCCCGGTGCGTGCGGAGTTGTAATGCACTTTCCATTCCGTGGAGAAAAACATCTCCATATCCGCGTCCGTAAAAAAATCCGGCGCACCATGGGGACCATACGAAACAGCAATCCGCCAATCATTCGACCAGGGCTCGCTGGCGGACTCAATGCCATCCGGCGGGGTAGTAGCATCATCAGTCAGCCGGAGAAAATCACCGGTGCGTAATGCCCGCCCGCCATGCCCGCCGAACTGACCGAGCCGGAATGTCGTGCGGCTGCCAAGGTATGTCGGGATGTCCAACCCGCCCCGGATCGCGAGATAGCATCGCAGACCGGCATCCTTCGCCTCCCCTACGACAAGCACCTGTCCTGCACCGGCGAAAAATGCAGCATCCTGTGCCACTGGGGCGCCGTCCAGAGTGGCATTCATTTCAGCGCCCGTCAGGCAGCACCAGGCGTCGCTGAGAAATCGCAGCGATGCACCGCGCAGCGTCATTTCCAGCCCGGCGGTGCCTTCCGCGTTTCCGAGCACGCGGTTCGCCGCACGCAGTGAGCGATCATCAAACGGCCCCGAAGGAGGCACACCGACATTCCAGTAACCAACCCGTCCCGGCCAATCAACCACCAGAGTTTCGATCCCGCCATCCAGTACTTCCACCAGCCCGCAATCAAACTCGAAGTCGCGCAAAAATGAAGTAGCCACCCCACCCTCCTGAAACTCCGTTGTATTCAAAATAGCACGCAGATACCGCTGATTCGTCTCCACACCGTGGATCTGCATTTCACCAAGTGCGGACTCCAGTTTTTGCAGTGCCTCCAGTCGCGTCGGAGCCGTTGCGATCACCTTTGCGAGCATCGGATCGTAGAATGAAGTCACTTCCCCGCCCGACTCGATCCATGTTTCCACGCGCACGCCGGTGGGAAATTCCGCATGCGTGATCAACCCCGTTGATGGCTGAAAATCCTTAGCTGGCACCTCTGCATAAATCCTTGCCTGCACCGAGTGACCCGCAAATTCCGGCTCCACTAAAAACCCCTGCTCACCATTGGCAAGCCGCAGCATCCACTCGACCAGATCCACACCTGTCACCTCCTCGGTCACACCATGCTCGACCTGCAGGCGCGTGTTCACTTCCAAAAAGTAAAACGCCTCCGCATCCGCATCATACAAAAACTCCACGGTCCCGGCTGAGCGATATTGCACAGACTCACCCAGCTGCTGCGCCGCATCCAGTAATGCGGCTCGCACTGGCCCCGGCAATCCGGGTGCAGGAGTTTCTTCGATCACCTTCTGATTCCGCCGCTGCACCGAGCAATCCCGCTCACCCAGCGCCAACACACGTCCGTTTCCGTCTCCAAAAATCTGCACTTCCACGTGTCGCGCGCGCACCACAAATTTTTCCAAAAACACACCCCCGTGCCTGAAGTTAGCTTCGCCCAACCGCCGCACGCTTTCATAGGCTTCCTGCAATTCCCCCACATGATCACAGCGCCGCATGCCGATGCCGCCGCCTCCCGCAGTGCTTTTGACCATGACCGGATATCCAATGCCCTCAGCTGCAGCGGCCGCCTCCTCCCAGGTCTCCAGCAAATCCGTCCCCGGAAGCAATGGCACACCGCATTCGCTCGCAGCATCGCGTGCCGTATTTTTCAATCCAAACAAATGCATCTGCTCCGAAGTGGGCCCGGCAAAATGAACCCCCGCCGCCTCGCATGCTTCAGAAAAATCCGCGTTCTCACTGAGAAATCCATACCCCGGATGCAAGATCGTAGCTCCTGT
>JBGTCP010000170.1:0-1943 GCA_041748815.1 Chthoniobacterales bacterium | reverse complement strand
GACAGTGATGTGCTGTTTTTTCAACGGCCGCATGAGTTGCTTCGATGGGCAGAGGAGCGCCTGCCGGATTCGTGGTTTAACGAGGATGCCAAAGAGGGAGCGCTGATCAGTCCCGCCGAGGCTTCGGAAAAACTCGGGTGCGTACTTTGGCGACGGGTGAACAGCGGCCTGGTGGCGCTGCACCGTCCATCCATCGATCTGGCTTTTTGTGAAAAGGCATTGCGTGAAACCTCTTTGCTCGAAGGCCATATCTGGCGGGTCGAGCAGACCTTGTTCGCACTATGCGCCTCCAAAGCGGCAAGCGGAGGACTGCTTCCGTCGACCTACGAAGTCTCATTGGGCAAAGACCGGCATCCAGGAGCAGTGGCCCGGCATTACGTTGGAGCGGTGCGAAATCATTTCTATCGTGAAGGGTTGCCGATTGTGGCAAAAGGGTTGAAGATCCGCGCATGAATGTAGTCATGGCGCCCGACTGGCGAACAGGGAATCCTTACCAGAGCTTGCTCGCAGCCCAACTTCAGAAAGAGGGAGTGGAACTCCGGTTCCTGAGGAACTACCGCCGTGGCTTTCCGCTGGCAAGGGGACTGCGTGACTTTTCCTGCGATCTGCTGCATCTCCATTGGCCGGAGGCTTATGTTGAAAACCGCGGAGATGCCTGGGCTGGACTCCGGGAATGGCGGTTTCCCCTGGATCTCAAGCTGGCCACCCGCCGCATTCCCTATGTCGCAACGGCACATAATTTGTACCCGCATAACCGATGTTCTTCTTCCCGGGTGCGTCGGAACTCAGCTGCGTTTTATAACAATGCCGCCTGCATCATCACACATGCGCCCAGGACGTCCGACATTCTTGCTTCCGAATTCGGAGTGGATCCGGCGAAATGTGTCTTTGTCCCGCATGGTGACATTGCCAAGTCGCTGCGGCCATTACCTGGCCAATTTCAAGCCCGTGCGGAATTGGAGTGGGACCGTGGACGGATGGCGTTGATGTTTGGAGCGGTTGAGCCCTACAAAGGTCTCGAGGAAGTGATCGACTTCTGGAACCGCTTCATGCCGGATGCGGAATTGGTCATCGTCGGCCGGCCCGTGTCTGATGCCTATGCGGAGGAAATCGTTTCGCGTGTCGCCGGTAATCTCCGCATCGTCACCTGTCTTGAATGGCTCCCTGCTGACGACCTCGCGAGGTGGTTGTCTGCTTGTAATGTGGTGATCTTTAATTACCAGCGCATTCTGGTGTCCGGTGCCGCGCTGATGGCCCGGCAGGTGGGAATCCCGATTCTGTTGCCTGAGCGGCTTCAAACAATCGAGTTGGGCGAACCGGTCTCCTCCGTTTTCCGATTTGCCGCGATGGATGAGGAATTTTTGCCGGTCCTTGAGCAGGCCTTGGGCGCCTCACGCGAGCCGGATGACGCATGGCTTGCGAGTCATTCCTGGAAAAATGTGGCGGCAAAAACGATTGCGGTTTACGAGACCGCTTTAGCCAGCCAATCGCCATAGGCTGGATAAACCTGCCCGGCTGGGAGCGCAAAAAACTCCGGGGTCTCGTAGGGGTGGAGGTCGACCAGTCGACTTTGTAACGCCTCAACGCGCTCGGCGCTGGTTTTCAGGAGCACCTGCACCTCGGGTTCCTCATGAATTGCTCCCTGCCATTGGTAAATCGACATGGCACCGGGCAGAACCGTTCCGCACGCTGCGAGCCGTTCTTCGACCAGCGAGCGCACCACGCGGCGTGCATCCTCCACATTGGCAAATGTGGTGAAAACGATCAGCACATCACAGCTGCTCATCAGCGCAGAAAATCTTTCACGCGCTCAAAAAACGACATGTGCAGCGGCGTGTTCTCGTCACCGCAGGACTCGGCAAACTCCTCTAACTTCGTGCGTTGCTCGGAGTTTAGTTTGGTGGGCACTTCGACGTTGAGCGTGACGAGCAGATCTCCGTGGC
>JBGTCP010000169.1:0-5970 GCA_041748815.1 Chthoniobacterales bacterium | reverse complement strand
ACCAGCCCCACCGGGCAGGTATCGTCATCAGAGCCTGGTTCCCTCTCTTCGTGGCGATGGATCGTGGTGAACTCTTCCGGCGGCAAAGACTCGCAAACCGCGCTCCGCGTTGTGGTTGAAGAGTGTGACCGGCAAGGTGTGGATAGATCCCGCATCGTGGTCTCTCACCAATGCCTGGGACGCATGGAATGGGAAGGCACCCGCGAACTAGTCGAGCGGCAGGCCTTACATTACGGGCTGCGATTCGAGGTCTCCAAATACCGAGACAAGGAAGGCGCTGAGGGGACACTCCTGGACTACGTGCGCAAGCGCCAGAAATGGCCTGACTCGCAGAACCGCTTCTGCACCTCAGAGTTCAAGCGCGGCCCAGGCGGGCGCGTGATCGTGAAACTCTTCCGCGAAGCTGCTGGCCCTGTCCTGAATATCTATGGCTTCCGCTCGGATGAATCCCCTGCCAGGGCAAAGAAGAAAACCTTCGCCCGCAACGCTCGATTCTCATCCGGTCAGCGCGAGGTGTGGGACTGGCTCCCGATCCACGAATGGAGCGAGGCAGAAGTCTGGAAAAGCATCCGAGAAAGCGGCGTGCCACACCATCCCGCTTATGATCTTGGAATGCCGCGTCTGTCATGCCGCTTCTGCATCTTCGCGCCCCGTGACGCGCTCCTGGTGGCGGGTCGCGCCAACCCTGACTTACTTAATGAATACTGCGAACTCGAAAATGAAATAGGACACACCTTCCAGAATGGCCGATCGATCAACAGCATCCGCGATGCGATCCGAGAGGGCGAACAACCAAAGTCTCTGCATGGCGCGTGGAACATGTAGAGGGAACTTAACTCACCAACATTATGCCTACTCCCAAACGCCCCATTCCTGCCAATCGTCTTCGCAAACAGAAGCCCGGGTATGAAACTTTAGAACGCCTCTTACGATGGCCTGGTCTTGCCCGGCAACTCACACTGCCGGTCTATATCTATTCCGGTGAGCATCGAGCATACTGGCGAGAGGGCGGTAATGGATACTCGCTGACGATCAGAGGAGCCGGGAGCTGGGAAATCGAAGAAGCTCTCAAGCTGACCCTTCACTACAGCCCGGAAAAACTCATCAGCTTTGAATCAATATTTTAAACACACCCTATGACCATCCCAAAACTCGAAGACACCTGTGTCACCGGCCCCTGTCAGCACAAAGTTCTCTTTGACGAAAGTTGCATCGAGGTCGACCGCTTCCAATGCCCGGTCTGCGGACTCCATTGGGGCGTGCATATCGGACCGCCAACCATCTACCCCAGTGGATTCGTCGCCCCCGGGAAGCGACAAGTCTATGTCGAGAACCGCTTTGCCACTGCCTACCAGGAGGAGATCGCGATCCCGTGACAGATCCCCAATCCATTGGTTCACTCACTCCCAAGCAATGGGAGATCCTCCGCCGCGTGCTTCGCGCATCCGCGCCCGTGACCATCGGAGGTAAAAACAGGGTGGGGGAGGTTGCCTCCGCCCGCTCACTCGTTGCCAAGGGCATCCTCATCGAGTCCGCTCATTCCCGCTTTGCAGCAGCCACGTGGATCCGGGAAATGAAAGCAAGTTTGCTCGATCCAGTGCCGTCCCTGTTCGATTGATTCAGCGTGCAGATATTCACGATCAGATCGCGCCAGTCCCTGGCTTCCTTGCGGATCGCTTCATCCTTCGATTCCATTTTGATCGCCAGTGCATCGAGTAGTAATTGCTTCACGACACGACTGGCATTTTTCTTCTGAGTAGTAGTCATAGTTTTGTTGGGGTTTAGGGCTAGAGAAAATTATTTCAAAGCGGCATGCCACACGGCACCCATTGGGTGCAGCTCCAGGTTCACGGCCCAGCAGACCCGGCGCACTCCGTTCGAGAGCACACGCAAGCTGGTGCCTGGGATGGGTGGCACCCACCAGCGTTCACGCTTGAGCCACAGACGCATGCCCATTGCCGACCGGCCAAAGACATTGCGATAGTCCACCATCGCCACAGGCATGGGCACATAGCGCAGAAACACCAGCCCAAGGCCGATCCCTGCGGCCACTCCCGCTTCAAACTTTGCATAGTCCGGCACGATGAGAGCGTGGCGCAGCGAATCATGCGAGGGCAGCGCCACCGGCGAGGCATTGCGCGCCGCCTCCAGCACCTCTTGCGGGTAGCACAGCCAGCTTGCTTCACCACGCTTCACCTTCGGCACCACTGCACCCAGTGCATGTGCCATCCGGCGGCAGGTCAGCCCGTAGCATTCCAGGTTCACACCGGCAGGCAGGCCATTCATCCGCACATACTCTGCCACAGTGAGCAGGCGTCCGGCCCCGTAATGCCCATGCCGGCGCAACGCTGGCAATACCTCCCCCGTCACCCACTTCCGGAACTGCCGCGCCTCCACCTTCCGACTCCGGAAGATCAACGAATACAACCCGGACTCATTGATGATGTTCATTTTCTGAGTGCCACCAAGGGTGTCGGTAATGCCGACACCCTTTTCATCCTCCTCCAGTGAAGCAACCGCGTCCCGGGCGTTCGCAATCTCCAGCACCCGGCACACATCCGCCGCAACAAACCAGGGAAGACCGTCCCGATCCATAATCCGGACCGCCATCTCATTAAAATCAAACGTCTGTAGTTGTTCCATGTCTTGAATGTAAGAAACCTACATTCAAGGTCAAGCAAAAAGATGTTGATTTCTTACATTCACCCCCACACACTCACTCCATTGAAAAATAAAAACTCCACTCTTCCTGTTGGGTTGACCCCAGAAATGGACGCACGAGTTCGTTCAGCATCCGATGCGGTGAGCCTTCCTAAGAATGCCTTTGCGAGGATGGCTATCGAAGCTGCCGTTGAGGCTGTTGAAAGCCACGAAGGTGAACTCGTCATCCCCATCAAGTTCACCGTGAAAAAAGTCCCCACCCTCAACCCACCTGAGAAATGAATGACCGCTATTATTACTCCACTACAGGCTCCGATGTATTAGGCCCTCTGCCTCTCTCGGAGATTGGATCAGCCATCAAAAACAACACCATGACATCTGACACCATGGTGTGCAAAGAAGGCGAAGAAAAATGGACACGCTACATTGCTGTAGTAAATCGGATGAACAGTAGAAAGAACCATCTCCCGGCACGCCACTTGGTTAAAAAAAAGCATGACAGTCTCTCCGGCTCAAAGCACTTCACTGTCTATCACCATCCCGTCTATGGATACAAGGCAGTGAAGACCGGCTTCTCGTGGCCTGCTTTTTTGTTTGCTCCTGTGTGGGTATTAGTAAAACGACTTTGGCTGGTAGCATGTGGTCTTTTTTTCGCTGCATTCATCCTCACAACTATGGCTGATGCCGGGTTATACTTTCTCTCCCGCGTCCTTGTGGTTCCCATTGGCTTGCTAGTGGGCATCTACGGCAATGAGATGGCGGAAAGTAAACTCCTTGCTCGTGGCTTCAAAAAAGTCGATCACGTCTATGCTTCCACACCGGACGCCGCTTTAGCCAAAGTGGCCAGGCAAAATCTAAACCCATCATTCAATCCATCATGAAAAAAATCCCATTAATTCTTGTCATCCTTACCATGCCTTTCACCGTGTATTCCCAGTCAGGGGGAGCAGTAATCAGCGCAAGCAGCGAGAGCAGCGAGAGTAGTGCGGAAAGATATGCCAGGGCATTCCGTCAGGATTCCTACTCCGTCACCACGCGGACTTCCTCAACAACCTTTGAATCCAGAAGAGGAGGACCCGGCAATAACCGAAGCACAAACACCACCTTCCGGAATGAAATCTCTACCACCACCACCATGAAACTGGAGGACCCGGACACTCCACCCGTCACGACCATCGAGACACAGGACACGACAAAGGACACAACTCAATACCTCGATCTTCTCAAGCAGCAAAAGAAAGCCATTGAGGAGGAGATCCAACGAATTGAAAGAAGCAGGCGATAATAATCGACTGCATATCCCTCACTTCCCCCGCGCAGCGCGGGTATCCCGTGCGCTCTGCACCTCTTGCAGCAGCCGTTGTGCCCGGCGTTCGTGGTAAGTGCGCGTCCCGTGTGTATCCCCCCGCGTCTCCCTGGACTGTGCCGCCCGCAGCGCCTCCACCTGAGCCTGAAGCAGCTTGTAATCCTCAATCCGCTTCACCTCATCACTGGCAAAAGTTACTTTCCCCGGCAGTAGCAATAAGCAAAGTAAGAGCAACACCTTCATATCCTCACACTACACCCACTGAACGCATTAAGCAATTCGAGTTTGCCAGTGTTCAGTGTTCAGTTTTCAGGTTCAGAAATCTTTCAGCTTTCAGCTTTCCGGTTTCAGCTTTCTCTTCACGCGATAGCGGCCGCCCCCGTCCCGATCGCCCGGCTCTCCACCGTCGCAAAGTTCTCCCGCAGCTTTGTGTTGATTCCCAGGATCTGCATGTGGATCTGCTCAAACTGCCCGATCATCGTGGTCCCCAGGCTGGCCACGCCATTCACCACGTTCTGCCCCGCTGCCTCGATCGCTTTGTTCGTCGAGCTCAGGTCCAGACCCTGGAAGAGATCCGGCACTGGCAGGCCTGTGCTCTCCGGACGCAGAGTTTGGATGCGTTCCTCGAAGATGCGATTGCTTTCGTCCTGGATCCGGCGACCCTCTGCCATCGTCTCGCTGTAGCGGAGCAATTCTTGCCGGGCGATGTCGTATTCCTCACTGAGCTTTTGCAGATTCGTCCGCAGCTCCGGTGGCAGTAAGTCCTGATTCGTCTGCTGGAGCTGACCCTTGAGGCCCTGATCCAAAAACTGAAATTCCTCCGCGCTGAACCCGCGTCCGCGTTGCTGAGCAAAGCGCTCCGCCATTGCCGCCTGGAGCTGGCCTTCGCGGTCCGAGAGGAGGAGGTTCTTGCTGGTCTCCTCCGTTTGTTTCCGCTTCTCAGCGGTGATCTCCGCTTCCAGTGTGAGCTTGCGTTGCAGGATCGAGAACCCGATTTCCTCCGTGCGCACACCCATCGCCCGCATCTGCTCGATGGCCCGCGCTTCTGCGAGCACGTCGCCGGCAGCGCGTGCGGCCGCAAGATCGTCCCTGGCTGCCGAGATATTGAGTGCCGTGCCAGTGATCTCCTCACGCTGTGCGGCACGCGCAAGCAGGGCATCCCGTTCATTACGCAGGTTCGCAGTCTCACTGTCCTCAAAGCGTTGATTGATCCCCGCAAGCCCTGCCTCCTTACGGCCGCGTGCAATTTGGTCCTGGATCTGCGCGTAGATGCGCAAGCTCTCAAGCTGTGCCTCGATCGCTTCGCGTTGCTGTTCCTGTTCAGCCGTCTGTTTGGCGAGTGCAGCAGTAATAGCATCCTCCTCACTCTTCAGGTTCTTAGCGAGATCCTGCAACTTGTCCATCTCTGCCTGCATCTCGCGCACCTGGTCGGCACGCTCCACCAACGACTTGCCTTCCGGAGTTTCATCGAATTCTTTGAGCGCCGTCCTCGCTTCCTCCAGCGCTTTCGCTGCCCGGCTGACAGGAGTCTCGCCGCGTGGCTTGAATGGCACACCCCGCGCAAACTCCCGCTCCTGGCTCCGCAGGGGTCAGTCCTCGCATTGCAGCATTTTGATTGACAGTTCCCTCCGTCTGTTTGAGTTTTTTCGCATGCCAAGGAAGCCGCGAGTTGAGTATGAAGGCGCCATCTACCACGTGATGGCGCGTGGGAATGGCGGACAGAACATTGTCAAAAATGACCATGACCGTGACTGGTTTGTTCAAACTCTGGGGGAAGCAGTCATTCGAGTGGGCTGGCGTCTTCACGCCTACGTGCTCATGCGTAATCATTACCACCTCCTGATCGAAACCCCGACTCCCAACCTGGTCGAGGGTATGCGTTGGCTGCAAACGACATGGACCGCTCGATACAATGCGAGGAATCATCATATAGGTCATCTTTTTCAGGGTCGCTACAAGGCCGTGCCGGTGGAGGGGCGTGATGGGTATTTTCTTTCAGCGGC
>JBGTCP010000168.1:0-1903 GCA_041748815.1 Chthoniobacterales bacterium | reverse complement strand
AAGGCCGCACGATCGCAGTCCTCGGCTCCGGGATTGCCGAGCTTTATCCGCCCTCGAATCAGCAGCTCGCCGAGCGCATCGCAGAAAGCGGAGCCGTGGTGAGCGAATTCCCGCTTCGCACCAAACCCGACAAGCAATCATTCCCCATGCGCAATCGCATCGTGAGCGGATGGTCATTCGGCGTGCTCGTCGTGGAATGTGCCCTGAAAAGCGGTGCACTCATCACCGCCAACCAGGCATCGGATCAGGGACGCTCGATTTACGCAGTGCCGGGCCCGATTGACCGCCCCTCCTCGCAAGGCACCAACCGCCTCATCCAGCAGGGGGCCAAGCTCGTAATGAGTGCGGCAGACATCCTCGACGACATGCAAATCCTTTTCCCCGAACAACCCACGCTGCAAAATTCCCGCCCTCAGGTGGAGATGACTGCGGAGGAGACGGCGGTTTACAATGCCATTGAACTTGATGAGACCCACATCAATCTAGTAATTACAAAATCCGGTTTGCCAAGCGGAGTTGTCTCCTCTACGTTGCTCGCTCTTCAACTCAAGCGCCTGGTCAAACAACTGCCGGGCAATCACTACGTCAAGCTGCTCTAATTCATATCACCCATGGGAAAATTACTGGTTATCGCCGAAAAACCCAGCGTCGCAACCGATCTGGCAAAGGTTTTGGGCAAGCAGTTAGGTAAATTTGAGAAAGAGGGCAAAGACCGCAACACGTATTTTGTCAGCGACCAGGCCATCATTACCTCAGCGGTCGGCCATCTGGTGGAACTGCAGATGCCCTCAGGTCCCAACGGGAAAAAACTCCCATGGAACTTCGACGTCCTCCCTACCATCCCCAAGGAATTTGTCCTCGAACCTAAGCCCGATACCGAAACGCGGCTCAAACAAATCATCCGGCTGGCCAAATCGAAGGAAGTCACCCATCTCGTCAATGCCTGCGACGCCGGACGCGAGGGCGAACTGATTTTTCGCTACATCCTCGACTACGGCGGCATCGACAAACCCGTCAAACGTCTCTGGATGCAATCCATGACGACCGAGTCAATCCTTGATGCCTGGTCAAAGCTCCGCGAGGATTCGGAAATGCGCGACCTCGCCGATGCCGCCAAGTGCCGCTCGGAATCCGACTGGCTCGTCGGCCTGAATGCCACCCGCGCACTCACGTGTTTCCGCTCGCGCCATGGCGGATTTAACATCACCGCCGCAGGGCGCGTGCAAACCCCCACCCTCGCCATCCTCGCCGGACGCGAGGCCGAGATCCGTGCGTTCAAACCTGCCGCTTATCACGAAGTGGTCGCCACCTTCGACGTCCAAGCCGGGAACTACGACGGCAAATGGATCGATCCCGCCTGGAAAAAAGATGAGACGAATCCGCATTCCCGCGCTGAGCGCATCTGGGACCGCGCGCTCGCCGAGGCGATACACGAACGTTGCCGCGATCAAACCGCCATCATCGAAGAGGCAAAGAAATCGCAGACACAAATTGCGCCGCAACTTTACGATCTTACCACGTTGCAACGAGAGGCTCCATTTTCGGCGAAGCAGACGCTTTCCATCGCGCAGGCACTTTACGAGCGCCACAAAGTACTCACTTATCCCAGGACCGATTCCCGCTACCTCCCGGAAGATTACATGGGTGCAGTGCGGGGCACGATTCAGGAAATCGCGAAGTCCGGCGGAGTTTTGAAGCCATTTGCCTCCGCGATTCTCGATGGCAAGGACCCCGGCGGCCCGCAGCTGCACAAGTCGAAGCGTGTATTTGATTCTAAAAAAGTCACCGATCACTTTGCCATCATCCCGACCGGCAAATTTGCGAGCCTTTCGGACGCCGAGCAAAAAGTTTTTGACATGGTTGTGCGCCGGTTCCTTGCTGTGTTTTATCCGCCCGCCGAGTT
>JBGTCP010000167.1:0-12333 GCA_041748815.1 Chthoniobacterales bacterium | reverse complement strand
CCCGAAAAAGCTTCACCAGCAGATGTCGCAAGCGAGACAGCCATTTTCCTGATCGAGGACCCGGAAATTCTCCGTCGTGGGGTTAACGAAGTCGCGATTGTTGGTGACAAGTTGAACGTGACCGACTTGGAAATCGCCTTTGCTCATGAGAACCGTCTCAGCCGGTTGCTGATGACGCGGTCGCCGGAGACATTCCCTGCCGGAACAGCAATCGAACCCAAGGACGAAAATGAAGAAAAGTAATGCCATGAAGAGAAGCGCCTTCACATTGATCGAGCTTCTTGTAGTTGTAGTTATTATCGGTGTTTTGCTTGCCCTCGTTCTGCCGGTAATTAACTCTGTTGGGAAACAATCGGCCCGCGTCTCGGCAATCTCCAACCTGAGAACGCTGTCCCAGGCCGCCGCAGCATACACGGCAGAGCACAACGGCGACCTGATCACCTACAGGTCCACAGAATGGGCCGGTGCCCATCTATACTGGATCCAATACGTCCCGCAATATTACGCCGGTGCCAACCCGAAGATTATGATGACCGAAGGTGACGATCTTGTCCAAGCCGCAAGGCCCGATCGGAAGCGCATTCAGCCAGCCATTCCCTCCAGAGGCATTGAGTCCTATCCGTGGAGCTATGCGCGGAATCTTGAGCTCCCCAAACCCGCATCAGCCACCAGTTTTGAGAACGTAAGCGTCAAAGCCGCCTTGCTGCCCCATCCCTCGCGCACAATGCTGCTCCTTGAGACGCGCCAAAACGCGGCGGTTTATTTTAGCTATCCAGACAGCTACTTCAACTTTGATGCTGAGGGACCAAGTGGGGAAACCGTGGCCGCGTTCGTTGACGGACACGTTGAAACTGTCACTAGAGATTTTGTTCGCGGCGAGGAATGGCCCTCTCGTACGGCGTTGAGCGAGAGCCAGCGGATTTTCTGGTTTGGATATCCAGATGCCACCGCTCGACGCGACTATTGAATTACCACAATGAAAGACGACAAACCTCTCCCCAACAAATCATTTCAGATTTGGTCCGCTTCACCCACTCCGTTTCATGAGGATCTGACCATCAATGGGAAATCTATCGAGAAGCTGATGGAACATCATTTCCAACTCGGCTGCGATGGGCTGTTCCTTGCAGGCACATGCGGCGAGGGGCCTTGGCTGACCAACCGGCAACGTGTCGAACTCGTGCAACGTTCCGCTGCCGCGAATCAGGGCCGTATGCGCCTTGCGGCGCAAGTGACCGACTGCTCTCCGGCCCGTGTCCTTGAACAAATCGACGCCGTCGCCGGACTTGGACTCGACCTTGTGGTTGTCGCACAACCCGCTTTCTTTATGAACGCGACTTCCGCACGGGTGCTCGCTTATTACTTCGATATTTTGAACGCATCTTCTCTTCCCGTGTGTATTTACGACCGCGGATCGAAAAAGGAGTTTCCACTTTCTCCGGAAATCCTCAGTGAGATTTATGCTCATCCGCGCATCGCGATGGTTAAGGACAGCTCGCTGGATCCCGCGCATCGTGAGGCTGCTCTCACCGCCCGGTCATCCAACCCAAATTTGCTTCTTTTGAACGGAGATGAGTTTGCTTGTCCGGCATATCTAGCTGCGGGATACGACGGTTTTATGACTGGAGGTGCCGTGCTTGCCGCCCGTTATCTCCGCCGGATGTGGGAAGCCCATGTGGCGGGTCTTTCCTGTGAAGTTCTCGACATTGATCTGCGCATGAAGGAAATGCTGCTGACTGTTTACGGTGGCGCATCCATTACCTGTTGGTTGACCGGATTAAAGTATGCGCTCGTCCGCTTGGGCGTGTTTTCGAGTGCAGCCAGCTACCTCCAGTATCCGCTCACCGATGAATGCCGCAAGGCCATCGACGAACTAGCTGCGAACGACAACTTGCTTGAGTATACCGTCAGCACGTCCGAGGCAGCTTGAACCGAATGCAGGCAGGGTATGATACGTTTGTAACATCATGGCTACTCTCGACTACGTCATCATCGTTGTATATATGGTCGGCATCATTGCCGCGGGACTGCTCTGCCGCGGCAAACAAAACTCAGCCGAGGACTATTTCTCCGGCGGCGGCACCATGGGTGGATTCATTGGGACGCTTGCGGTCGGGCTGAGCATTGCAGCGACGTTTTTTAGTGGCATCAGTTTCGTTGCCCTTCCCAGCTTGATGATCAGCGAGGGTTCGAAAGTGATTCTTATTTTCGCAGCCCTGATTCCCAGCGCTTTGATTGTTTGTCTCTGGTTTATTCCCCGATATCTGGCATTTGGCGGACTGCACCCCTACGAGATAATTGCAACGCGTCTGGGTTCCAGGGTTCGCGGTGCCACGTCGGCATTGTATGTTCTTCTCCGGCTGGGCTGGATGGCAACGCTCATTTACGCACCCACCATCGTGCTGCTTACCCTGCTTGATCTTGGACCGGAGTGGCTTTGGCCTGTCATTCTTGTTGTGGGATTGACCTCGACCTTTTACACGGTGTTCGCAGGCTTGCGGGGAGTGGTCGTGACTGATGCCATTCAAATGGTTGTTATTCTTGGCAGCCTGATGCTTGCAGCCATTTTCGCCCTTTCCCAGATTCCATTTGAACCCGGTGACTGGCTCAAACAGATGAGCGATCAAGGCAAGCTCTCCGCGCCGGCGATGTCCCTCGATTTCACGGAACGCTTTACCATCTGGGGCATCCTGCTCGGAATCTCCGTTTCCAACCTTGCCATCTACATCGGAGATCAAATGAGCTTGCAGCGCTATCTTGCCACCGGAGAAACGCGAGCAGCACAAAAGTCATTTATTTACAACTTGGCCGGGGTTGTTGCTATGCTGTTCATGCTGATGGCAATAGGCATCGTCATTCTGCTCTGGCAGACGTATCATCCCGAGGTTCTTTTGCCGGAGAATCCGGACAAGGTTTTTCCTGCCTTTGTTTCGGTGGTTTTGCCCGTCGGCCTGAGCGGCTTGATGATTGCGGCCATTCTTGCGGCGACGATGAGCAGCATTACCAGCGGCATCAATGCTCTTGCCGGCGCGATTACCATTGACTTCATCCAGCCGTCCCGTCCGGATGCCTCCCCGGGGTTTTTTCTTTGGGCGGGGCGCTTGCTGAGCATCGGTGTAGGTATCACAGCAACCATCGGAGCCGGTTTTGCCGCAAGATTGGGGACGCTTTATGACGTGTCCCAAGCCGTCCTTGGAGTATTTTTGGGCCCCATTCTCGGAGTCGTAATTCTCGCGATGTTGAGCCGCCGGGTCAGCCAGACCCGGGTTCTTATTGCGATAGTGGCATCCTGCCTTCTAGGAGTGGTTGTTGCATTTTCCAGCATTCAGTCTATCTGGGTGACATCATTTGGATTTTTTGCATTTTTGCTCGTTGCCTGGCCTTATCGAGGCGTCCATGCAGGAGTGGCCGAGCAAGCCGACGCAGGTTGATGAAACTGGCCAGCGAGCGGTCTGGCACTTCGGGCAATCGCTTTGAGTTGAAGGCTTGTTACTGGCGCTCCAGCGCTATGGCGATGCCCATACCACCGCCGATGCAGAGCGCCGCGATGCCGCGCGTTTGGTTTAAATCCTCCATGAGGTGCAACAATGTCACCAGCACACGCGTGCCGCTGCAACCGATCGGATGGCCAAGTGCAATGCCGCCGCCGCGCTGGTTGAGTTGCTCGTCGCTGAGGCCGAGCTCCTTTTGACACGCCACAGCTTGCGAGGCAAAGGCTTCGTTGATTTCCACCACCGGAATCTCGGAAAGATCCCAACCGATGTCAGCCAGCAAAGCACGAATGGCAAACACAGGGCCCATGCCCATCGTGGCCGGATCGCAGCCCATCGCTGATACGCCGACAATCCGCGCTCTCGATGGCAGGTTACGTTTGGCGACCTCCGCTTCAGAGGCAAGCAGGGCCATTGCGGCGCCGTCGTTGATTCCTGAAGCATTCCCCGCCGTCACCGTTCCGTCGGGTCGAAATACTGGGCGCAACGCCGCGAGGCTCTCCAGCGTGGCATCCGCACGGGGATGTTCGTCTTCCGCGCAGGTTCCCTTTTTCAGCTCAATGGGCACCGTTTCTCTTTTGAAACTCTCACGGGCTGCTGCTGCGCGTTCCTGACTCCGAAGCGCGAACCGGTCCTGCGCCTCGCGCGTGATCCCGTGTAACTCCGCGACGCGCTCAGCCGTCTCGCCCATACCCACGTTGAGAAATGGATCGCTCAGCCCGTCATGCATAATGGAGTCAGCCAGCTTGGCATCACCCAGGCGAGCACCCCAGCGCCCGCTCACATCGAGATAGGGAGCCCGGCTCATATTCTCAACACCCCCGGCAAGTACAAGGCCGGCGCGGCTCCACTCAATGAGGTCGGCAGCTTCGGCAACGGACTTCATACCGGAGCCGCACACCATGTTCACAGTCCATGCGGTGCATCGGTACTCGCAACCTAGCCCGAGGGAGATTTGCCGCGCGGTGTTCATTCCGCCGCCTGCCTGCAAGACGTGACCGATAACCACTGCGTCGAGGGGGTCGGCACCAGTGGGCGAAATAGCGTCCCGGGCCACCTGCAGCCCAAGATCCACGGCGGAGAGTTCTTTTAGAGATCCTCCAAATTTCCCTATGGGAGAGCGGCGGGCGGATACGATGTGAATGGGATTTTGATATTTCATGTGTTGAGGAAGCAGGAGACTGGCATGGGATTTGTGCTGATGCGCACCGGGCGGAATCCCATTTGGTCCAGCACTTGTGTCTGCAAGTCACAGCCCAAGGCGAGTTCGATTAATTCCAGTCCATCGGCAGCGAGGCGGAAGACCGCGCGCTCGGTGACGTAAAGAACATCCTGCCCGCGAGAGCGGGCTGTTGGACCGTGAAAACATACTTGGTGAACATGTGGCACCATTTTGCAGTGATCCCCTTCGCGGTCAATTTGAAGCTTGCCGTGGCGCGTAGCAACGCGCAATCCGCCCGCCCGTAAGGTGAAACAAAAAACGAGCCGCTTTGCGCAATGTGAGATGTTCACAAATCCCCCTACTCCGGCAAAGCGACCATTGACTTGGCTGACGCTCACGCTGCCTTCTTCATCGACCTCAAGCGCACCGAGCACCGCCACATCCAGACCGCCACCATCGTAAAAGTCGAA
The DNA here is from genome assembly GCA_041748815.1 of Chthoniobacterales bacterium. Taxonomy (GTDB): domain Bacteria; phylum Verrucomicrobiota; class Verrucomicrobiia; order Chthoniobacterales; family CAKUMP01; genus JBGTCP01. Next base: position 7,210 of record JBGTCP010000167.1, on the reverse strand, counting down.
TTGCGAGGGCTGATCGATGATGGCTTCCGGATCGCTCGCACAACCAAAACTCAACCCCGATGCGGGCGATCCACCGGTCGGACCGCTTTCGACGGTGAGCGTGATTTCACTCAACCGGCCCGCCTCGCGTGCCGCCACCGCCACAAATTCCGGCAGTCCGATTCCGAGATTGACCACGTTACCGGAATGCAGTTCAGCGAGCGCACGCCGCCCGATAATCAACCGCTCGGAGAAAGGTGTAGCACCTTCAGCCGCGTCAAAGTCTGCGGAAGCTCCGACATACGAGGGGTTGAAACTCTCTGAGAATGTTTGCTGGTGATCTTCTTCGGGTGCCACCACGACCGCATCGACCAGCAGGCCAGGTACCCGTACCGCCTTGGGGTCGCAGATGCGATCCACTACCTCACGCACCTGGGCGATGACTACGCCCCCGTGATTCCGTGCGGCTTGGGCAATCGGCAGCACCTCTCCGATCAAGCCTTCGTCCTCCATGGAAAGATTGCCGCGTCGATCCGCCCGGGTAGCGCGAATCAGAGCAGCGTTCACCGGGAAGGCGCTATACCACATCCACTCCTCCCCGCCCAACTTGACCAGCTCGACGAGGCTTTCGGTCGTTCGTTCATTCAACCGCCCGCCGGTTTGTCTCGGATCAATAAATGTGTGCAGCCCGACCTGTGTGAACACCCCCGGACGTCCCGCGGCGATCTCCCGGAAAAGCACGCTGATCACACCTTGCGGGAGGTTGTATGCCTCGATCCGGTTTTCCAATGCCAGCCGGCCGAGTGCGGGAGCGAGGTTCCAATGCCCGCCAACAACGCGTTTAAGCAATCCCTCAGCCGCCAGATGATTGAGGCCGCGTGAATTCCCGTCGCCCTGTCCGGCCGCGTAAACGAGCGTGAGCCCGTGCGGACTTCCCTCCCGGTCAAATCGCTCGCGTAAGGCCTTGGTGAGATGTTCCGGATGCCCCGCTCCGACAAAACCGGAAACTGCAAGCGTCGCACCATCAGGAATCAGCCGGACGGCAGCCGCCGCGTCAAGAATGCGCGTTTCCGCCCTCACCCCCGCCAACCTCCATTGACTTCAATGGTTTGGCCAGTGATGTACGAAGCCATCGGAGAACACAAAAACAATACCACATCGGCAATCTCCGAAGGTGCTCCAAAACGGCCGAGGGGAACATTCTCCAACATTTTGGCACGCACTTCCTCCGGGATTGATTCTGCCATGGCGGTCTCGATCACACCGGGGGCAATAGCATTCACCCGAATCCCCCGCCGCGCTGCTTCGCGGGAGAGCACGCGAGTCATACCAGCCACACCGGCCTTTGCTGCAGCGTAGTTGCTCTGCCCATAAAATCCTTGAAGTGCGGCAATGCTGCTGGCGCTGACAATGGAACCTGCGTCACGCATAATTTCGAGGCCGAATTTACAACACAAAAAGACGCCGGTGAGATTTACGTCAATCACCGCCTGCCAGTCTTCAGTTGCCATTTTGGCAATCGTGCGGTCGCGCAAAATGGCAGCGTTGTTGATGAGAAAATCCAAGCCGCCAAATTCCTCAGCCACCCGCTCCATCATCGCACGAACCTGATCCTCCTTACTCACGTCGGCATCCATCACAATAGCGCTGCCGAAACGCTTAGAACAAAGTTCCGAGGCGATGCCTTCAGCGTCCATTCGGGTGGCATCAAACCCCGGCTGATTCAGAGCAACAGTCGCGCCCGCATCGTGAAGCCGCCGGGCAATTCCCTCGCCGATACCTTGCGATGCGCCAGTCACAAGAGCGACCTTGCCTGTGAGATCAATGCTCACACCTTTCCCGGAATTATCTTTGAGTTTGTTCATTGGAGCTTGGAGTTGTTGTGGAAGCAGTGACGTGCCACCGGGAAGAACATCGGTGTGGCATCATTGGCAGGTGTGGTTTGCGCTTTTGGTTATTGCGTATTTGCAACAACCGCGATGCAGTCGATTTCGAATTTCAGCTTTCCATTGAAGCACTGAGTGATCGTGGTTCGGGCAGGGTAGGGGGCGTTGAAAACCTTGGCGTAAAGCTGGTTGAAGGCTGGCAGATCTTCGGCATCATCCACGTAACAACGGGTTTGCACGACCAGATCCAACCGGCTTCCGGCACCGATGAGAATGCGCTCCAGATTGTTCATACTGCGATGGAACTCGCCCTCGAATGTATCGACGACAATTTTTCCCGTGTCATCGACCGATGCCTGGCCAGAGACATAGAGCATGTCGCCAACTTGGACAACGGGACTGAATGGGAGATGGGAGACCGGAATGCCCGGTCCTGTGGGGTGTATGATTTCTGACATGTGATGGATGGGTTGAGGATGGGAATGGCTATTAGCTTACGCAGCCGCGGGCATCGACAGGCGAGGATTCCAGCATTCCGTCCGGTTTCAGGATTTGAAAATTATCTGTCAGGTTGGCTACCGGGCAAACGTGGCTGGGCACCAGATAGAGAATTTCCCCAATGGCGAGATCGTCAACCTTTGGGCCGGTGACAAAGCCATGCTCTTCGCTCATGCGAACGAGCGCGTAGTCGTCACCATTCAGGGGAAGGGCGAACGGAAATTCGGCGAATTTATCGGAGGAAAAAACCTTGGTGCCTGCATCGATCAGGGCGAGACCGGGTTCGGGTTTATCAACCACAGTGGCTGCCACACACAGGGCCAGTTGATCCCACGTCATAGCGCCCGTGGCTTTGGTCAGCGCAATGTCTCCGAACACGTAAGCACCCGGCCGGAGTCCGGTGATCCCGGGTTCATCGAGCAATTGATAAGCTGTCACGCTGCATCCCGGCCAGAGTTCGCCTCCGCCTAGATGCTCGCGGGCGTCTCTCAACAAAGTGGCGACCTCATGCGCCCGGTTGGGAATGGAATTGGTTTCACTGGCGTAGGTGAATCCTTCGTGCGTGTAGATGCCCCGGTAGTCAAAGTGCTTGGATTGATCGACAAAATCCTTCAGGGCTTTCAACTCATCGAGCGAACGGACTCCTTCGCGGTGTAAGCCGGAATCAAGCGCCAGCAGGACAGGGAAATTTACTCGCGAAGCGTCAAGCAGTTGACCAAGATGACGGGCGTGCGCGAGACTTGTAACAGCGAGGATGAGTTCGTCCAACTGGCTCTGAAGTTCCACCAGACGGGCGATTTTCCCCGGTGATGCAATCGAGTTGGCCAGAAAAATGCGGCGCACTCCGGACGGAAGCATGGCCTCGGCTTCGGAGATTTTGGCGCAAGTAAGTCCTTCCGCTCCATGAGCAAGTTGGAGCCGGGCGATTGCGACGCTTTTGTGGGTTTTTATATGGGGCATGCACCGAAGCCCCTTCTCCCTGCATGCCATGGCAAGCCGCTCAACATTGGCTTCGAGCTGTTGCCAGTCAACGAGCACGCAGGGAGTTTCTAAGGATACTTCAGTTGATGGAGTTTTCATGGAAAGATAACGTATGAAGGCATGCGTCCGATCTGGCCAACGGTCAGGCCACCATCGACCACGATCACGTGTCCAGTCACGTAGCTGGCCGCATCCGAGGCAAGAAAGGCGCAGGCACCCGCGCAATCCTCCGCATTGCCAATGCGTCCCATTAATATTTTTCGATGATAGTGTTCAACGATTTCAGGATTCTTAACCAGGGTGGTTTCGGTGAGAGGTGTCCGGATCAACCCGGGGGCAACTCCGTTGACGCGAATATTTTTATCAGCCAGCGAGACTGCGAGGCTCCGGGTCATCATGTAGAGACCACCTTTCGAAGTGTCGTAGGCCACGGAGTTGTCCTCAGCCTGGAAGGCGTTGGTTGAGGAAATGATAATGATTGACCCCGGTCGCTTTGCCTCCACCAGCCGCTGCGCGAAGCGCTGGCATGCGAGAAAGGTTGCTTCCAGATTCAGCCGCATGGTTTTTTGAAAGAGAGATTGCTCCATCTCAAGAAATGGCGTGTCAAAAAAGCTGCCTGCATTTGCGACCAGCGTATTCAGTTCAGGACGGCGTGAAAACGCGTCGTCCACTAACTGAGCAGGTGCCGCATCGTCCAATAAATCCGCTGCCAAATAGTCCTCAGCAAAAACTGGTTCCGGCCGGCTCTCAACTGAAGAACCATGGTAAATGACCCCGGCTCCGGAACGTTTGAAGTAATCTCCAATAGCCAGACCGATGCCTTTGGATGATCCGGTGACCAGGACCTCGATGGGTTCTAAATTAAATGTCGTTTTCATGAAGTCCAAGCCAGTTGAGAGTGTTCGTTTTGGTGATGGCAGCCTTAACAGGTTCCGGCAGCGGATGCACGCAATCCCACTCCTCCTGATACGAGGAGAGGAGGGATTCGGGCAGCTCGCCTGTGGGTGCAACCCACGAGTAATAGGGCGAGTCGGTACCCCAGATCAGTTTATCGGGATACGCTTCTACCAAATCGAGGAGGACTGTCGCGGGATCCGAGTAGTCAGATGGGAAGCGTTCGCTGGCATGCGCTACGGCGGGATTTTCCTTCATGGCCAACTCGCAATGAATGCGGTGCGCGGAGCAATCGAACCAGGTGTTCGGAAGTTCCGCGATGCGTTGCAGTGACGGGTGGTGAAACCGGCATGAGTGAGCCAGGACAAAACGCACATCCGGTCGGCTCTCCGCAACACGGAGAAGATCCGCAGCCTGCGACCAGATGTCGGAAGGAAGGATGCTTGAGTGAATCAGAAATGGACAGTCCCATTCGGCGGCAAGGTCGAGGAACGCGGACCCGGCACCGAGCAGCTCAGTTACTTTCGATTGAATGATGGTTCCCTGGATTTTCAAGGCATAAAAGCGCTGCCGCTGCCTCAGCGTCCGCAGGTGCTTGATTTGCGCTGCCACTTCCCGCGCTGGATCTAATATTGCTACAGGGAGAGCGCGCTTGCCAGGCTGCGTCACCGTCATGTCGATTTCGTTGAGTAGATTTTCATTGGCCAGTCCATAGGGGATCCCCGCAGATGGCGTCTCTGCTGGTGGCTGCATCCGGGATTCCAGCGAGCCATTCGGATAGCTCACAAATGGAAAAACCAGCCAGTGGGAGACAGGGGTGGGGGCAGCTTTAATGATCAAATCCTCCAGCGATTGGGCATAGGGATAGTGAAACTTCGAGTATCCTGCGATTTCGATGCCGATGTGATTGTGGGCGTCTATGATCATCTGTGCCATCTTTCATGAAATGAAACGAAAAGTTTGTCAAACGAAACTTTTGCGTTGACCTGGAGATTGGATCTTTTGTTAGATGGTGTGTATGCGAGTCACAAGTGAAACCTATCTCGGGCGCTGTTTCAGCGTGTTGAATGTTTTGAGCAATGCAGAGACACCGAGTTCCCTGCATGCTGTTTCAGGGTGGCTGGATTTGCCAAAGCCCACGGTGTTGCGCTTGTTGCGGTCTCTGTGTGAGCTGGGATATGTTGAGTGCGATGGACTCACCGGTCATTATCGCACCAGCTCTAAAATTTTTGAGCTTGTGCCGGTGGATGGGGATGCCTGGCTGCGCGACCGGGTGCGTCCGGCCATGGAGGTATTATTCCAGCAGGTGAATGAAACGACAAACCTGGCTTGTCTTGATGGGCAACGGGTGCGGTATGTGCAGATCATTGAGTCCACCCAATCGCTTCGCTGCATTCCTGATGACCGTCTGCACGATGAGCTTCTGCGCACGGCTTTGGGGCGCGCAATCCTAGCCTATTGGCCTTCAGACCAGTTAAAAAAAGCGCTTCCGGAGTTATGCCGTCGTGCAAACTACAATGATATCGAGGCCGTTGGCAAAGAACTGAAGAGGACGCGTCAGCGCGGTTGGGCATCGGAGTCAGAGCAAGGTTGCGCTGGTGTGGATTGTTTGGCGGTCGCATTGTTGCAGGACGGAATTCCCTACGCAGGAGTCAGCGTTTCCGTGCCCACGGCGCGAATGACTGCCATGAATCGAGCGAAATTGATAACGGGTTTGAAGGAACTTGCCCGGTCGGTCACCGTCGCGGAGACCATCGAAACAAAGGGCTGATGTGCAAAAGGATATTTTCGTAGCAGGCTTGTTTCACGAGACTCACTCCTTTTTGGATGAAGTGACGTCTCTGGCTGATTTCTCGAGATCCGGATGGGGAAGTGATCAGGATATTGCTGTTCCTGGATCTCCCATGGCCGCAGCCATACAGCGACTCGATGCGGCTGATATCGATTGGTTTGCAGGACCCTACGCATTCGCCATGCCCAGTGGGCCAGTGGCTGACGCGGTCATTGGCTGGTGGAAAGGGGCCTTCGCGGAAGCCTGGGAGGCGAATGGCAACCAGGCTCAAGCTACTTTCCTGGTCCTGCACGGAGCCATGGTCGCAGAGACCGATTTTGATGTCGAGGCGTCCGTGGTCGAGTGGATACGAACTCTACCAGGAGCCAGTCAGGTGCCGATCTACGCAGTGCTGGATCTCCATGGCAATATCTCATCGCGTTTCGCAAGTCACATGAAAGGCGTTTTAGCCTACCGGGAAAATCCCCATGCAGATGCCTGTGAGGCTGCGGAAAGGGTGGTGGATCTGATGTTGGATGCGATTCATAGAAATATCCGGCATCGGGTAATTTGGCGTGGAACGAATTTGATCTGGACGCCTTCCGGTACTGGCACGGGATCTGGGCCTATGAACGAGCTAGAAGCGATGGCTCGAAGCAGTGAAAACCTCCCTGGCATTGCCGGAGTGAATGTGTTTGGAGGTTACTCTTACTCGGATATGCCGGATACCGGCGTGAGCTTCTCCGTGGTGATAGAGTCCGACAACGCTCAAGACACCGCGCATCAAATACTGGATGCGCTCGAGGAACAGGCTGTTGAAATGAAAGCGGCAGGCACTCCCGAGGCAGATACTATCGAGGACTTGAAGCGGCTGCTGGCGGAAAAACCAGAGGGTCCCATCCTCGTGGCGGAGCCTTCCGATAATATAGGAGCCGGTGCACCCGGTGATGGTATGGGGCTTTTGCGGATCTTTTTAAAAATGAATCTGTGTTCAGCAGGAGTGATTATCAATGATCCCATTGCCGTTTCGAGCCTTGGCCACATAGAACCAGGATCAGACGTCTGTCTAATGGTCGGAGGTCGTGGTTCGCGGCTTGATCCGGGGCTTGTCGAAATACATGGGCGTTTATTGGATCGGTTCAACGGGTGTTTTGACCTCGAAGACCCCCGCAGCCATCTGGCTTCAATGAGTGGCAGCCGT
>JBGTCP010000166.1:0-4313 GCA_041748815.1 Chthoniobacterales bacterium | reverse complement strand
ACGGTCGCGGTAGATGTGTGAATGCGCCCCTGAGTTTCCGTTGCCGGCACGCGCTGGACACGATGTACGCCGCTTTCATAACGTAAGATGCGGAATACCTGTTCGCCCGTCACTCGGAAGATCACTTCTTTAAGGCCGCCGAGGTCGGATTCACTGGTCTCCATGTCCTCGATGCGCAGGCCCTTGGTTTCGGCGTAGCGCACGTACATGCGAAGCAAATCGGCAGCAAACAACGCAGCCTCCTGGCCGCCGGTCCCAGCACGAATCTCGACAATCGCGTCGCGGTCGTCGTTGGGATCGGGAGGGAGGAGAAGGATTTGCAGCTTCTGCGTGAGCGTCACGTGAGATGCCTCAAGGGCCGGGATTTCGGCCTTTGCCATCTCCGCGAATTCCGCGTCATCACCTTGAATCAGCTCACGATTGCCTGCGAGATCGGCCTCAGCCTTGGCGAGCGCATCGAAAGTCTCGATGACTTCTTTGGTGCGGGAGTGCTCCCGCATGAGCTCGCGGGCGTGCGACGGATTGTCGTAAAAGCCGGGCGAAGCCACGAGGCTTTCCAGCTCGTCGAAGCGTGCGCGTTTGGCGTTAATGAGGAAATCGAAGTCCACGGATGGGAGGTGCTACAAAAAGAAACGGTGACCCTGTCATGCCACAGGGTCACCGTTCAGGAAAAGCGAAAAGCAGATTTAAAGCGCGTCGTTGCGACGGGTGGCTTTGGTGCTGCCGTAGCGGCGGGTGAATTTCTCAACACGCCCTGCAGTATCCACAAATTTTTGTTCGCCCGTGAAAAACGGATGGCAAGCCGCGCAAATGCCGACGGAAATGTGATTCACTGTTGAGCGGGTTTTGTAAACCGCGCCACAGGCACATTGGATGGTTGCTTCAGCGTATTCAGGATGGATTTCTGCTTTCATGAGAGTCGTGGAGTATGTGGGTGATTTGCTGGATTGCAAGGGAAAAATCTGCCCGGCGGAATATTAAAATTCCATAGGTGCCGGGGGGGCAATCTGGAGCACCGGTGTATCGAGTGGCTGATCGAAAGGACGGACGGCCTCGGCGCGGCGGACTTCTATTTCTTCCTCCTCACCCGGTGCCACCGCTCGGCGGGAGGCAATGAGCGCTTGCGGAGTCACGGAGCTGTAGGGATCGGTTTCTGCCAGCAAAGTAGGAGCCTGAATTTGGACCGGCACTATGTCCGCAAGATCAAATGCAGCCACGGCGCGGGGAGCCGCCTGGCCGGGCAGTGTGCGCGATGCGAGGCGCATCCCCTCGTTGTGCACCGGGCAAATACCGGCGGCTCTTTGAATCGAATCCATACTGCCGAGGTAGACGCCGGTATTCGCAGCGCCGGATTGAGCGGCTTCGTGGCAGGGTTGCATTGCGGGCAAGCCACTGGCGCGACAAAGCTCGATCTGCTTAATACTCACAGGCGCCCGCAGCTCGCCGGGCGGGTATTTGTCGAGTGATGCATTCATGAGATCGACCCATACCGGCAACGCGACGTCGCTGCTGAACGCACCGTGGTAGATGGTCTGAGGCCGGTCAAAACCGACCCAAACGCCTGTGGTGATCGCACGATTGTATCCTACAAACCACAGGTCGGTAAAATTATAGGCAGTGCCGGTTTTTCCGCCTCCATCGAACCGGCGCAGGCCGTGGAGATTGAGGGCTTTATCTGCCGACCCTGTTTGTAGCGCTGTAGAAAGAGATTCATGCACCTGCCATGCCACCGAGTCCCGCATGACAGGGACTCTGGTGCGGCCTGATCGAAAAATCACTTCGCCATCCTTGTCAGCGATGCGGTCGATAACAAAAGTGTTTTGCGGGCGCGTTCCGCCATTGGGAAATGCGGTGAAAGCATTTGTCATCTGGTTGAGTGTCACCTCGCTGTTTCCGAGGTACGTGGCTGGAAACGGGCGCATTTGCGATGTGATGCCGGCTTTCGCGATCATGCCGAATACGGTCTCATTGCCCAGACTCATGCCCAGTCGCACGGTGGCGCTGTTTTTGGATTGGGTAAGTGCGTGGCCGGCGGTGATGCGCCCTTCAAACCGGATGTTGTCCCGTTCAGCGCCCCACTCACCAAGGATGCCCGTCGTGCCGCCTATCATGACTTGGCGGTTGTCAAGGGCGGTATCCTCAAGGAGATAACCTGGATGGAGCCCTTCCTCGTAGGCCGCTGCATAGATGAGGGGTTTAATAGCAGTGCCGGGCGGCCGGGACGCGCTCATGGCCCGGTTGTATTCACTGTGATCGAAGCTCCGCCCGCCCACCATGGCAAGGATGGCGCCAGTGGTATTCTCGATTTGCAGAACGGCTCCCTGCAGATACGCAGGGGCTGGGAGCGCAGGGATGGTTTCTTCAGAGTCAGGAGGAAGCGCGTACAGCTTTCGCAAATGCGCCTCGTGTTGCCGGTCATAGTCCGCATAAGTGGGATGCTCATACCCCTCACGTTTTTCCACCTCGAGAAGGTGCTTTTGCAGCGATTTCTCAGCGCTGCTTTGAAGCGCTGAATCGATGGTCGTGTAAATCCGGAATCCCTCGCTGACAGCGCGATCATGCCCAAGGTCGGCAATCACTTGCTGCCGCACAAAATCCAACACGTAACTCTCAGCGGCGAGCGGCCGCCGGTTTTTCACATCAGGGTCCTTGGCGATAGCAGCGGCGTGCTGTTCCTCATTGATGAACTCCAGCTCGAGCATTCGGCGCAGGACAGTATTCCGCTCGCGGATTGACGCTCGCCGGTCCGCCCAGGGAGACAAGTTGTTCGGGCTTTTAAGCAACCCCGCAAGTATGGCACCTTCTCCGAGATCCAGCTGTTTTGCGGATTTTCCAAAATACCCGCGTGCCGCTGCCTCGGCGCCGTAGAAACCGGATCCATAATAAACCCGGTTGAGGTACATCTCGAGGATTTCGTTTTTTGAATATCGCTCTTCCACACGCATGGCGAGGAAGACTTCGACGAGTTTGCGTTCGTAAGAGCGCTCGGTCAGCGAAAACGTGTTGCGGGCCAGCTGCATGGTGAGTGTGCTGCCGCCTTGTTTGATGCCGCTGGCGCGGTAATTGGTCACCGCCGCACGCGTGATGCCGATGTAATCGACGCCATTGTGTTTGTAAAACCGGTTGTCTTCCGCAGCGAGCACTGCTTTGACGAGTGAGTGCGGCAGGTCGCTGAGGGCGATCGTGTCGCGGTTCCGCACAAAGATGCGCCCCATCGCTTTCCCCTCCTTGTCATAAATGATGGAGGCAGATTCCATCTCTGTGAGCGCCTCCAAATCGAACTGCTCCGCACTCTCCTTGTAAACTTTGAGGTAATTCCAGGCAACCAGAGCTCCCACAGCAGCGCAGATCACGAGCAACAAGACGGGCACATAGAACCAGGCCCGCAGCAGGAAGAAGCGTTTTCGGTTTTTTTTCTGGGAGTCTTTATAATAACTGCTCATGCATAGTGGGGCGGCTTTGATTCCATGTAATCAGTGCGCCGGGTAGTAACATCCACATTACCACGCCCGCCGCAACCCTCAAAGTCGGAGAATTATTACATCAACCCACGCATTGCAGGGTCGCGCAGGTACGGGGCGAAGGCGGGGTCTGTGATCAGTTCTCTGTAAAGCGCGGCGGGCAGTCGGGTTTTCGCACTGCGGAGCAAGTCGGCGGCCTTTTCGGTGTCACTTTCGCGAAGGGCCAATGATGCCATGGCGAGTTGCCAGAGTGGGTCCGCCGGCTGGGCTGCGAGCGATGGAGCTGCTTCAGTTTTGAGGGCATCGGAGTTTTCGAGTTCTGCCCGTGCCAGCAAAATGCGGGTCTGGACGACGATGTCTTCTGCAGCGTTGCGTGTGCGCAAACTTGCCTGCTCCAGCCGTAGCATAGCTTCCCGGGTCCTCCCATAATCCCTGAGTGCTTGTCCCCAGCTCAGGAAAACCCGCGCCTCCAGCGGTGCGAGCTGAGCGGCTTGCTCATACTCGACAAACGCAGCCTGGTGCCCACCGCTGGCTAGCAAAAATTCTGCCTTCAATAAATGCGTGTCAAACTGCCCGCGTGTAAGGTCTGAAGCGATCCATTTTGCTGCCTCCACGGCATTGCCCTGAGCTCCTTCGATGCGCGCGAGTAGCATGTGCACCGACGGATGACCTTGGGCCGTGTGAGGTGTGAGGACCTCAATGGCTTCGAGGCTTGAACGTTGTTTAAAACGCCGGAGCGCCAACTCAATCGCGTCCCGGGTCGCTGATGTGGCGGCAGCCTGAGCGGGAAGTGATTGCGCGGATGCTGACGGGCTGCCATCCACCGGGGGTTGAAAAGCCGGCCCTGCGGAA
>JBGTCP010000165.1:0-9402 GCA_041748815.1 Chthoniobacterales bacterium | reverse complement strand
CAGATGCACGTAGCGGCGGATGCCCGTGCCTTCCTGCCGCACGACCAACGCCGCTTTGCAGTGTGTTTTCAGGCCTATCAGCCCATACACCACATTCACCCCGGCCTCCTGCAACATCTTCGCCCATTTAATATTCGCCGCTTCATCAAATCGTGCTTTAAGCTCAATAATGACCGTGACTTGCTTACCGTTTCTAGACGCTTCAATAAGCGCAGGGACAATGGGAGTGTCGCCGCTCGTGCGATACAAGGTCTGCTTGATTGCCAACACCGCCGGATCCTCGGCAGCGCTTGCGATGAAGTCCACCACCGTGCCAAAACTGTCAAACGGGTGATGTAACAACACCGGCTTGGACCGCATGAATGCATACACATCCAGATCCTCACTCACCGGCAGAACACGGTGCGTGCGGAATGCGCGGTATTTCAGATCCGGGCGGTCAATGTCACCCAGGATTCCCATCACCCGCATAAGGTTGATAGGCCCGTGGATCCAGTAAAGATCGTCCTCGTTGAGATTGAAAATTGCGAGTAGTCGCTCAACGAGTTCCGGCGGGCAATCGGATTCCACCTCCAGCCGCACTGCTTTGCCGCGGTTCATTTTGCGCAGTTCCGACTCGATGGTGCTCAGCAGGTTTTCCACTTCCTCCTCATCGAAATACAAGTTGCTGTTCCGCGTAACGCGGAACGAATGCGCACTCTCGACCAACACTCCGTGAAACAATGAATGCGCAAAACGTGCAATCGCGTGCGCGATGAAAACAAACTCATTCCCCGAGCCACCCGGCAAATGGATCAAACGCGGCAAAATACGCGGGACCTGGATCACCGCGAGATCAGTCGTCAGTCCTTTCCCGCCGAGCTTCACCAGTACATTCAGACTTTTATTGAGAAGCTGCGGAAACGGGTGCACCGGGTCAATGGCCAGGGGCGTGAGAACAGGGTGCACAGATTCAAAAAAGTAGGTTTCCAAAAACTTCAGCCGTTCAGTATCGAGCTCCTCAGGGTGCAAAAAGCAAATGCCTTCTTTCTCCAATGCGGGTTTGAGGTCCTCGCCCCAGCAGGCATACTGGTCATCCACGAAACGCCGCACGCGCGTGCTGATCGCGGCCAACTGGTCGGCCGGTGTCATTCCGTCGGGACTATCTTCAGCGATTTCGCTTTGACGTTGTTGTTGCAGACCCGCGACGCGCACCTCAAAAAATTCATCCAGATTCGATGCTGAGATGCACAGAAACTTGAGTCTCTCCAAAATCGGGTTCTCCGTGTTCAGGGCCTCATCCAGGACCCGTTGATTAAACTCCAGCCAGCTGAGTTCGCGGTTGATAAACTGGGAGTATTCCTGTGGGTCCGTATCGGGCATGAAGGAAAATACTAGCAGATACGACACATCGCCGCCAAGTCACGACTTTGAAACATTTGAACGAACTGGGCGGTGAGGGGATCGAACCCCCGACCTACTGGGTGTAAACCAGCCGCTCTACCGCTAAGCTAACCGCCCTTTTGTCCCACAACAGATTGCTCTCGCAGGAACTCTTTCACATTGCCTCATCAGCCCATGTGCGTAAAGCATGAAAATGCGCATACGCCGCCAGAAGAGGAACTCAGCTCGCGCCAAAAAATTTACTCCACATCATTCCGTCACAGCGAGATCTCCCGCCGCGGCAGTTTGTGCTACCAGTGCTTTTTCGGGAAAATCCAACGTCGCTATGTCCGTCCGCGATGTGGGGAATACACCCGCCACAGCAGCTTCCTTATTACCGAACACGATCACGACGTCTTGATAACGCCCGGACCCCGTTTCCAGCGCAGGCGGAATCGGAAAATACACTTCATACGGTTTCCCGTTTTCCCAGAACGGCGGCAGCGTCACGTATTCCGACCCGCGACGCAGCTCGATCTGCGGAGGCGATTTTGTAGCGAGGATCTGATTGCCTTCTTTATCGAAAAAATAGGCACACACAAAAAATCCACCGGCGGCCGCACCGGAGTGAATGCGAATTTTTGATTTCAAGACGTTCACTCCCCTTTTCCATTCATTATCGAGCCATACGCTGTTGGCATGTTTTTGACGATTGATCCCGCTGAATTCGAGCTTCAATGCTTCTCCCTCGGCTGCGGTCCCGGCGTGTTTAATTTCCTCACCCTTCAATGAATATTCTTCCCAATCAAGCCCGCTCTTGGGGTAGGTCGCGTGCGCGGCGGCGTCCTCTTTGCCGAGCATCACGAGAAAATCACTCCAGCGCATGGAACCCGAAGCGATACTGGGAGCGACCGGGAAGTTCACATCATAAATCCTGCCCGCTTCCAGTTTGGACGGCAGATCTTGATACTCCGTTCCGCTGCGCATTTGCAGATGCGGGGCACCTTTAAACTTTTTCAGTAGTCTTTTCTCAGAATCAAAAAATCCTGCAACTAACGGCACTGTGCCCTCATGATCCCGGTCCACACTGAACCGCACCTTCAAGATCTCTGCGCGGTCCACCCACCCGCCATCAATCGATACCCACCCCTGAGCCGTCGTACGCGAAATACCACGGATAGTGTATTCTGGATCTGCAGCCTGCGCGTCTTTGGGTGCCAGCAGCACGAGCGCGACAACCACAGCAACGAAGCCCTGAATGGAGTTATGCACTGTAGCCAACTTTGTGCTGAAGAGTCTCGTCTGCATGCGGTGACCTATGGGCAACAAATGCGTTGAGGTCAATTCAAATGGCTCTCGAGGATTGTAAATTTTTTGTCACACCAAAAATGGCGGTGAGGGAGGGATTGAAGCGCCAGGGCGCGCATCTGTGCAATGATGGGCGGCTTCGCCGCTGAGGGGCGGGGACTCTTTGCTATCGCAAAGTCTGAGCTCGAACTGCGTTTTGACTCGCTTTCCTGCCGGAAAGTCTCGGCCTTGGCAGGCCTGGCCTTCGGCCACTCTTCCGTGCGGCTACGCACGCCGCCTGGTTCATCCCTCGTTTGAGTTAGTTTTCGCGTTGCGAAAATGGCGGTGAGGGAGGGATTGATGCGCCAGGGCGCGCATCTGTGCGATGATGGGCGGCTTTGCCGCTGAAGGGCGGGGACTCTTTGCTATCGCAAAGGCTGCGCTCGAACTTCGTTCTTCATCCCTCGTGAGGAGTTTGATTTTCGCGTGCGAAACTGGCGGTGAGGGAGGGATTCGAACCCTCGGTAGCCTTTTGGACTACGACGCTTTAGCAAAGCGTTGCTTTCGACCACTCAGCCACCTCACCGGAATTTCAGCTATCTATCGGAGGATTTGACGTTTTCGTCAAGCCAGAGGTTGCAAAATCATCGGCATCCGCGGGAGACACAGGCCCGACCAATCCAGCCGACAAAATCATCTTACTCGCCTGCTCCAAAGTCAGCGAACTCTCAACCACTTCTGCGGAATCCACCATCATCACAAAGCCTGTCATTGGGTTGGGAGCCGTAGGCACAAACACGGATGTGAAGGACTGTCCTGTTGCAGGCTCCTCATGCTGGCCGGTCACAAAACCAATGAGCCGCGCTCCAGTCGCCGGGTAATCGACATACACCACCCGTTTAAAGGTCATTCCGCCTTGGAACTTTTTGATGGATTCAATGATCTGCTTAACGGCGCTGTAGATCGTGGCAATCACTGGCAAACGCAGGACAAGCTCCTCGGCCGTTTCGATGAACTTCCGCCCAATCACATGCGTAGCCGCAAGACCGACAAAAAACAGAATGAGTAGAGTGAGGAAAAATCCGAGCCACTCAATATGCCCAATGCCAAGCGCTTTTAAAAATGGAGAGCTGATGCCGGAGATGAATCGATACGCAAGGTGGAGCACCCAAATTGTGACCACGGTGGGAATGGCCACCGCCACGCCGGCGATCAGTTTGTTGCGGATGAATGTGAGCAAGCGCATGGTTTTGGTTTCCAGTTTGGCAAGCGCATCCCGCCCGGACTCTGGAAGTTGATTGGCCGTACCGTATCACCGAAGCAGCTTGATTGCTAATATTCCGCCAATTCCTAGGATCCCGAATACGGTTGCTGCAACTTCGAAGTGTTTTTCAAAAAACGGCTTGATGCGCGCTCCAAAGTAACGGATGAGCAATGCCACAGCGAAGAAGCGAGCTCCGCGCCCGACCACTGAAGCACCAATGAATTGGAGGAGATCAAATTGCATCGTTCCCGATGCGATCGTGAAAACTTTGTAGGGGATAGGCGTCACCGCTGCCAACACAATGCCCATGAAACCAAACTCATCATACCAGCCCTGCACTTTTTCAAAGACTTCCTCGCCGTGATAAAAAGCCACAATCGGCTCGCCGACAGTTTCCCATAAACCCCAGCCAATATAATACCCCGCAACCCCTCCCGCCACAGACGCAACCGTGCACCACAATGCAAATTTCAACCAATGCTGCGGACGGCTGAAACACAGAGCCAGCAGCAACACATCGGGAGGGATTGGGAAAAATGAGCTCTCCGCAAATGACAGGATGATCAGCGCGGGTAGTGCATATTTTGTCTCCGCCCATTGAAGCGTCCAATAATAGAGCTTCTTGATAGGATTTTTCGTTGCTGCCATCTGTTCCCTTGCATCAGAAGGCGGTGTCTCCAGGATTTCTTGCTTCATAGCTTTATGAGCGCCGAATGCATCACATTCCGCAGCATGGCACAACTGGAAAGGTAAGAAATCGCAGGATCAGTGATATAAACGGTAGAATTTTTCCTCAGCTTCAATGGTGCCTATGAGAATAATCTCGCCGTAGTCCTTGAGCGGTGCATGTGGCTCGGGATTAATAGTCTGATCGCCATCGCGCACGAGAGCCACCACGTTACACTCAGTGCGTGAACGGATCCCGCTCGTGGCCAATGTGGAATCCTGCAGCGATTGCGGCATGGACACGCGGAAAACATTGAGCCCTTCGGCAAGCATTAACAGGTTGTCACGGCGCAGCACATTAAGGATAGTATTCGCACCCATCGAGGCATAGGACATCACGAAGTCCGCGCCCGCCCGGTGCAACGTGGAGACATTGCGCTCATGCGTCGAACGACTGATGATCTGAACATCGGGGCGGAGTTTGCGCAGGTAAATGGAGAGGTAAATGTTCACATCATCATCATGGGTGGTGATTACGACCGCCGGGCATTCTTCAATCCCCGCTTCGCGTAACACCTCAATGTCCGAAGCATCGCCGGTCACCGCTTTGAAGTCCGTAGGCACCCGCTCGCGCATTTTTTCCACGATGGTGCATTCCACCCCGCGCGCATGGAAGGCTCTAGCTGCTGAGCGCCCGACCTTGCCGCTGCCAATGATGATCACTGCTCCGTTGATATTGTGATAGATGCAGAACATGGCATCGTAGCTGCGAATCTGCTCGTCATTACCGGCGATAATCAGAACGGTCTTTGCGCCAATGACCGTCTCCGGTTTCGCTGTGGCAAATTTTCCCCGCTCCCACACACCCACCACGGTCACGCCGAGAATCTCGCGCAGCTTGGCCTCCGCGAGACTTTTGCCCACCAGCGGTGTGCCCGCAGCCATGGCTTCCGCGATGCACAACTTGTCGAAGCGCCCGATGATATGCGCAATCGCATCGCCTCCAATCGTGCGGCGTGCCAGAGATTCACCCATGATGCGGCCAAGCTCCACCACATGCGAGCTGCCTGCCAGTTGAAGAATGTCCACGCTGGAATTGCGCTCCGCCGTGGTGACGATGGGGATGGTGGGATTCATCTCGCGCGCAGTAAAAGCAATGTTGGTATTTTCAGCATCCGCCCCGGAGGCCACCAGCATCGCGGCCGTATCAATTTTCGCGGAGCGGTAGGTGGCAGGGCTGTCGAGGTTGCCCACCATCACCGAGATGTTTTCATCGTAGAGCCGCAATGCCTCTTCCACATCGGGCAGGATGACCACGTAGGGACGGTTATATTGGTTTAAGTTGCGAATGAGATTGCGCGTCACTGCATCCAGCCGGGTTATGATCACATGGCCCTTGAGGTGGCCAGGAGCTTTACGGGGCGCACGCATTGCCTCCTGCGCGCGGGTCCACGGAGCATAGAAAAATTCCATAAACGTGAATGGCAGCAGCACAAGCAGAAAGATCATGCCGGAGAGCAGCACAAACACCGAAAACATCCTGCCGATATCATTTCCAAAAGTGATGTCCCCAAATCCCAGCGTCGACATCACTGTGAGCGTCCAATAAATGGACGTTGGCCATGTGAACTCCCGGCCTTCGAGCGCCATCAAATAATGAAAAATGAGGCTGTAAACCAGCACAATCAAAACCAGCACGCCCAGAAACCGGCTCAGCAGGAGAATATTTCTCCTGCTCGTGCGATCCTTCATCAGATGCAGGAAGATCGTGGTAAAAAATTTCATGCGGACTCGATGACAGAATGAGAACTACAGCTCTCAGGAGCAACGAAAATCCGGCATGGCCTGCCAGCCGCTTTTGAGATAGACTTAGGCGATGATGAAAAGGGCATTACTTTTGGTGCTGGATAGCGTCGGTATCGGCAACGCCCCCGATGCCGCAGAGTTCGGAGACAATGGCGCCAACACGCTTGGGCACATTTACGAACACCCCCCCGGCTTCACACTGCCCACTCTGGAAAAGCTCGGCCTCATGCATCTGCTCGCATCCGGGGCTCACCTCGCTCCCCCGCAATGCCTGGTGGGCCGCATGAGTGAAAAATCGGTGGGTAAAGACACTACGACCGGGCACTGGGAAATCAGCGGCATTGAGCTGGCGGAACCCTTTGCCGTTTTCGAAAAATTCCCGGCTGAATTGGTGGAAGCTATCGAGAGCGATGCCGGTGTCCAGTTCATCGGTAACTACGCGCAAAGCGGCACCGTCATTCTTGACGAACTCGGCGACGAACATATCGCCACCCGCAACCCCATCCTCTACACCTCCGCCGACTCCGTTCTACAAATCGCCGCGCATGAGGAAATCATCCCGCCTGCCGAAATGGATCGCATCTGCAAAACCGCCCGCAAGCATGCCGACGGTTGGCGCATTGGCCGTGTCATCGCGAGGCCATTCGCTGGCGCTAGCGGCAATTACCGCCGCATCGCTGGACGCCACGACTATGCCATGCTCCCGCCCGCCAACATCCTCACACAACTCGAAGCCGCAGGCATTCCCGTGACCGGCATCGGAAAAATCTCCGACATCTTCGCTGGTGTCGGCATCACCAATTCCATCCCCGCCGCATCAAATGCAGAGGGCATGCAGGCGACTTATGACGCTTGGACACAAAGCACCGGCGGACTCCTTTTCGTCAACCTCGTTGACTTCGACATGCTTTACGGCCACCGCCGCGACGTCTCCGGCTATGCAAACGCGCTGGTGGAATTTGACACCTGGCTGGCCGGATTTTTAAGCAAAATCCGCCCGGATGATCTCGTCATCATCACCGCCGACCACGGCAACGATCCCACATGGCCCGGCACCGACCACACCCGCGAGCAAGTCCCCGTCCTTATGCTGCACAACGAACAGTCCGGAATCCTCCCTCCCCGCGATTCCTTCACTGCCATCGCCGCCACCCTGGCTAAATTCTTCGATCAATCCTCTCCCACCCACTGGAACGAGTCGTGGATCTGAACACATATGGAAGCTTCCCCCGGCACGCCACCACCACTGCCCCGCAAACGACGCTTCCCATTAGTGGCCGCCTGTATTGCGGTTGCTGCCATTTGCACCCTCCCAGCTGCCTCTTCTTTTGCTTTCGGTGGAGCGTATTCGTCTTTTGCGTTGCTCATGTCGTTCGCTTTGCCTGTCATTTTTGCCGTGCTTTTCTCTCCATTTGTCATACTCGCGGTGTGGCTGATCTCGGTGAAGAGAGGGCGACTGGTCGCTGGAAAGCTGGTGATACTTTGCTCCACGGGCATCGTGAGCTTCATTATTACATCCTGGATTATTCCAGCCTCAGAACTCGGCGCCAAACATCGGATCCGCTCATTAGGTGGGGAAAAGTTTGCAGAGACAATTCGATCAAAGGCTGAGGACCTCATCGACAATGCTCCGGAAAATGCCAATTTGCTGATTGATAGCGAGGAATTGCTTCTCGAATTTTTATCCCTCGGAGGGACGGCTGTGATGGTTCGGCGGCATGAAGGCCAGCCCTCTATGCATCAAGTAGACATATTCACATCAGGGGCTTTCTTTCCGGCTTGCTGGACCATTTATCCAGGCATCAAAGAACATGATGAGGATCTGGCTTTGGGGATTCGTGTCGAGAAAGGTATTTACAGGGTCTTTAGATAAAATTCCAACTCCCACACTCTCTCCAGACAAAAACTCCTGTTCTCTTTTCCGTCCTGTTCTCTTGTCCAAAAATCCCAACCCGCCGCCGATCCCGCGTGATTTGAGGATTGCCGACAGGGCAGTGCATTTGCGATAAGCTACAGATGCTCGCAAAAGTGTATTCCGCAGCGGTCCAGGGAGTGGACGGCTTTGAAATTGAAATCGAAGTCAATGCCGCTGGCGGAAACAACCAGGTCATCGTGATTGTTGGCCTGCCCGACACCGCAGTGAAAGAAAGCAAGGACCGCGTCACCACCGCTATTCAGAACAGCGGCTTCCGTTGGCCGAAAGGACGCATCACCATCAACCTCGCTCCAGCGGATGTCAAAAAGGAAGGACCGAGTTTTGACCTTCCGATTGCGCTCGGACTCATCGCCGCTGATCGCCAGATGCAAGGTATCGAACCTGAAGTGCTGGGGGATTTCAGCTTCGTTGGCGAACTCGCGCTCACCGGTAAATTGCGTCCCGTCAAAGGCATCCTCCCGATTGCACTTGAGGCCAAGCGTTCCGGGAAAAGGGCACTTTTTGTTCCTGCGGAAAACGCCCGCGAAGCCTCTGTCGTTGAGGGACTCAACGTCTATGGTGTGCCCAATCTCCGCGCGCTCTGCGAACACCTCAGCACGGGCGAGGGATTGCATCCGACCCGCAGCCGCTTCGAGGATTTTTTCGAGAATGAAATCGACCCTGATTCCGATTTCGCCGATGTGAAAGGTCAGGACCACGCAAAGCGCGCCATCGAAGTGGCAGCCAGTGGCGGACACAATCTCATTTTCCTTGGAAGTCCTGGATCAGGAAAATCGATGCTCTCAAAACGCATCCCCGGGATCCTCCCGCCCATGACACTCGATGAGGCGATTGAAACAACAAAGATCCATAGCATTTGCGGGTTGCTTGATTCCAAACATGCCTTCGTCGCAACGCGGCCGTTCCGCTCGCCGCATCACACGATCAGCGATGTCGGATTGCTCGGCGGCTCCACCAACCCGACGCCCGGAGAAATCTCCCTCGCAAATCACGGCGTGCTTTTTCTCGACGAACTTCCCGAATTCAAACGCGGCACCTTGGAGGTCATGCGCCAGCCTTTGGAGGATGGCTCCGTAGTAAT
>JBGTCP010000164.1:0-2011 GCA_041748815.1 Chthoniobacterales bacterium | reverse complement strand
GCCAACAGGATCGGAGGCAAAAGTCACATGACCTTCCTGGAGCATTTCCTCGCCTGCGGCATTTTTCAGGGAGACACCGGCTATGAGGATTTCGGATTCCACCATGGGATCATTGTTGCCACCGTACATTAGCACTTCAAACTCGAGGGTTCCGCTCCACCATTCGTCTCCCCGCACCACAAGCGTGCCAATGAATTTGGACCATATTCCCAGCGGCAGTACATTCCAATCCTCACCGCCCAATGTGTTGCGGAAACTGCTTGGGCTTCCATCTGTGCCGCGCAAACCAATCCAAACCAGACTGGGTGCCTGGAGCAGATTAGCAGTGAACTCCACGCGGTATTCCCCGGGCTCGATTCCGACGTCTGTCACAGGCACAACTACCGTTTGCTTGAAGTTTCCTGAGCCAAACCCCGGGTTCTCAGCATGCAGTCGCAGCACATTGCCCTCCGGTGCTTCCGCTCCTTCGATCATCCAGCTTCCCCGATCCATGGATATAGGGTCGTCTTGCGCCACAGCCGAAAGGCAAACCGCAGCTACGGTGATCATTGTAAGGATGAAACGTGGAATTATCATAAGCTATATTCTCTGTGTAAGTTAACCGGGCATTTGCCGGTGAAAGGGATTTCTCCCAGTAATGCGCGCACATACGCCTTTTCAGTGGATGGCACCGATGCATAAATCACTGCCATGTTTTTCAGAGCCGGCAACTCGCGTAGTATATAAGGGCTTCCGAGTGAAACAAAATAGCGGCGTAATGAATAGGGCTCGCGCGTTTGTTCAATAAATTGCAGCGCCTGGTAAGCAAGCCGAATGGAATTGCGCCCGGCTTGTGGCCGAGCCTGAAAACGATAAATGGCGGCAACGGCATTGGCAGATTGTTCGCGGAACTCCGCAGGATTATTCACAATGACCGGCACGAGTCCGCGCTCATGCAATGCTTTCGCCATGGCACATTCATCACTGACCGTCTCCTGTCCTGCCACGACCAGCTTCACCCCCTGAGGCGTTTCCTGAGGGAGGTCGAATAATATGACCGTATCGCCCGGAGCAAATGCAGCGGGATAAGCGGCATCGTTGTCGCGCTGCAGAGTGATCGACGCCTCGGCAAGTTCACGGACAGGGCCGTTATCCGGCCGGGTGAATAGTTCCTCTGCCACGTCGCGGCTCAACAATCCCCAGCCCGGCAGGTGCAATCCCAGCTTGGTCTTGAGCATCAAAATCCGCCGCACGGATTGCATCAACGCCGCCTCGTCCAGCAGCCCTTCATCCACCGCGTGCAGGATCGCTCGAAGGGCAGTGGCTGGTTGCTCGGGCAGCAGCACCATGTCTGATCCTGCTGCCAGATTGCGGACCACGGAGTCCGCCTCATCCGGCGAGTGCCAGGCGAGTCCACCCATCCGAATCGCATCCGAAACGATTACGCCGTCAAAGCCGAATTCCTCTCGCAGCAAACGATGGGCCGCAGGGCTGATGGTGGCAGGCAGCAATTCACCCGTCAAAGTGTCGCGATCGTCGAGCGCGGGGAACAAAAAGTGTCCCATCATAACGGACCACGCGCCCGCATCGAGGCCCACTTGGAAGGGTGGGGCGCACACTTCGCGCCAACGCTCCAGTGAGAGCGGGATGGTCGACGGGCAGACATGCTGATCCACAGAATCCATTCCATCGCCTGGAAAATGTTTGAGCGTCGCAGCCATACCATGCTCCTGGCATCCGCGCACAAACGCAGCACACAACGCACCGACCCGCGCCGGATCATCGCTGAACGCCCGCACATTCGTTATCGGATTATCCGGATTCAAATTCACATCCGCGACGGGCGCAAACGTCCAGCGCGTGCCAACTCCCCGTCCTTGCATGGCGCAATTTTTTCCCACCGCATAAGCCATGGCTTCGGCTTGGTCCAGATCCGCAACGGCACCGATATTCATCGCGGCCCCGCATGACACGCCACCCTCAATCGCCACCCGGCATTCATAGTCGCCGGAGATAATGGGCGGGATCGCAC
>JBGTCP010000163.1:0-5590 GCA_041748815.1 Chthoniobacterales bacterium | reverse complement strand
CACGTACGAAGTAACCCGGGCTGGTTGTAGTGTGGAATCCTAAGAGATTTTCGATGTGGATGATCAATCGCATTAGCAGGGAGTATCCAGAATGACGGATGCCACCGCCGATTTCCAGTCTGGTTTTCCGGAATCTTTCTTTGTTCGGGATATTCGTCTCGTCGGAGGTCCAAGTGATCAGGCACCTTGATAGAATGTCAACGGGACAGGATCGGCATTTAGACAACCTGATTAGAGCTGGTGCTATTTGTTGTGTGGCGGCAGTGGGGAAACTTGGAGTATCCCCAGAATGGATTGCCTGCATTGGGGCCGCGTTTGCAGTCCGCAGGATCATGAAACTACCGCATAACTTGCAAACTGGAGTGGTTTCCTCCTCGACTCCCGGAGCCGACTTGGAGGTCGCTGGCTTGTCTTTTTGAACGCTCTGAACCAGCGGAAGGAGAGTGTCGCCGTCGATGAGTTGGATGGGCTTTCCCTTGGCGAAGGATTCGCTCTCTTTGGTAAAACGGGATGTGGTTACCATGATGCCCCCGTCTGCCTTAGGCGAGGTCTGGCACCTTTTCCATTGAAAATCAATCTGGGCGGGGAGCCTGCCATCGATCAGTAGAATCTCTTAAATCATCGCAGTCACGTTGGATTCGAATTGCTCCCTGCACCGGAATAATTCACAACAGTTTGCCAATGTGTCGAATTCCATCCTGCCTAGGCACTGACACTTGCCGCCTAATCCCCAAACCATCTTCATGGACCAAGCTCAACTCAACTGGATCACCAACTTTATCTGGGGCATCGCTGACGACACATTGCGTGACGTTTTCGTCCGTGGCAAATACCGCGATGTCATTCTGCCGATGACCGTCCTGCGCCGCCTCGATGCCGTGCTGGAGCCTACCAAAGAAGCCGTTCTCGAAATGAAGGCGGCCCTCGACAAAGAGCAGATCACCAATCAGGACGACGCCTTGCGCTCCGCCTCAGGCGAAGCCTTCTACAACACCTCGCCCTTCCTCCTGCGCGACCTCAAGTCCCGCAAGACGCAGCAGACTCTCAAGGACGACTTCATGGCCTACCTCGATGGATTCTCGCCGAACGTGCAGGACATCCTTAAAAATTTCGAGTTTCGCAATCAAATCCCCCGGCTCTCCGAGTCCGACGGACTGGGGCAGCTCATTGAAAAGTTCCTCTCCAAGGACATCAACTTCAGTCCCCGTCCGATGGGCGGATTGCCCGGCCTCGACAATCACTCGATGGGTACTGTTTTCGAGGAACTGGTCCGCCGTTTCAACGAGGAGAACAACGAGGAGGCTGGCGAGCACTGGACCCCGCGCGATGCGGTGAAGCTGATGGCCTACCTCATGTTCCTGCCCATTGCCGACCGGATCGAATCCGCCACCTATCTGCTCTATGACGGCACGATCGGCACCGGGGGCATGGTCACTGTCGGAGAGGAGACGTTGAAGGAGATCGCGCTGGCTCACGGCAAACAGGTTGCCACCCACCTTTACGGTCAGGAGATCAACGCCGAGACCTATGCCATCTGCAAAGCCGACATGCTGCTCAAAGGCGACGGCGACGCGGCGGACAACATCGTTGGCGGCCCCGCCCATTCGACGCTCTCCGCCGATGCCTTCCGCTCGCACTCGTTTGACTTCATGCTTTCGAATCCGCCCTACGGCAAAAGCTGGAAGAGCGACATGGAGCGGATGGGAGGCAAGAAGGACATCAAAGACCCCCGCTTCATCATCGAGCACGCCGGGGATCCCGAGTATTCGCTCATCACCCGCAGCAGCGACGGCCAGATGCTCTTTCTGGCCAATATGCTCAGCAAGATGAAGCATGACACGCCGCTGGGCAGCCGCATCGCCGAGGTGCACAACGGCTCATCCCTTTTCACCGGAGATGCCGGGCAGGGCGAGAGCAACATCCGCCGCTGGATCATCGAAAACGATTGGCTGGAGGCCATTGTCGCCCTCCCGCTCAACATGTTTTACAACACCGGCATCGCCACCTACGTCTGGGTGCTCACCAACCGGAAGGCCGATCACCGCAAAGGCAAAGTCCAGCTCATCGATGCCACTCAATGGTTCCGCCCCCTGCGCAAAAACATGGGCAAAAAGAACTGCGAGCTCGCCCCTGAAGACATCCAGCGCATCTGCGACACCTTCCTCGCCTTCGAGGAAACGCCACAGTCAAAAATCTTTCCCAATGCAGCCTTCGGTTATTGGAAGGTCAAGGTCGAGCGCCCGCTGCGCCTGCACAGCCAGCTCACCCGCCAGCGCATCGAGACACTGCGGTATGCATCCGGCGATGAAGACATCCGCGCCGCTCTCCATGCCGAGCTTGGCGACGCTATCTTCAATGATCCCGCCTCCGTCCGTCCGGCGCTGGAGAAACTCATCAATGACTGGGGCGGTAGCGACGGCGAGGATGAGGACGAGGAAGGTGAAGCCGACACGCCGAAAAAGAGTCTTTCCGATAAAAGGAAAATGAAGTTGCTCAGCGAAGCCACCTGGAAGCGCGATGCCATGCTGCTTGATCTCGCAAACAAGCTCCGCGCGGAACTCGGCGATAGCCTCTTCGAGGATCACAATGTCTTTCTGAGGGACGTTGCATCCGCCCTAAAGACACTTCGCCTCAAACCCGGTGCCTCCGACCTCAAGCTTATCATCAATGCTGTCAGTTGGCGCGTTGAGGATGCTCCCCCCGTCATCAAAAAACTCCACCAATCCGGCAAAACTGGCAGTGCAGCTTCCATCAAGCCCGACCCGCTGCGCGGCTTATTCGAGGCCCAGATTGATGGGGAGACCTGTGTTGTTGAATACAAACCTGATGGCGAGCTGTCCGACCATGAACAAATTCCGCTGCTGGAGGAGGGCGGCATTGAAGCCTTCATCAGCCGCGAGGTCCTTCCCTACACGCCCGACGCCTGGGTCGTCGAGGCGGACACCAAGATTGGCTACGAAATCAGTTTCACCCGCCACTTCTACCAGCCGCCTCAGCTCCGGACCCTGGCCGAAATCAGTGCCGACATCCTCGCGCTGGAGCAGGAGACCGAAGGCCTGCTCCACGAAATCACGAAAGGAGCGATTCCTTGAAAAAGAAGGCCACCAAAAAAGAGTCAGGGGCGTTGACACAAAGAGGCACGTCAGCGGTGCGACCATCATCGCAGTTGGAAGATAAGGAAGTTTCCGACCTCTTGACCCACTTGCGTGCCGTCATTCTCGAAGCGCGCCAGCAGGCACTTATCGCTGTGGATGTCATCCAAGTCCGCACCTGTTGGACCGTGGGGCAGCACATTGTTGAGTTCGAGCAAGGAGGCCAATCCCGCGCCGCGTATGGGAAAGCAGTGCTGGCGCAAATTTCCGCCCAGCTCACCGCCGAATTTGGCAAGGGGTTTGATGCCTCCAATCTCCGTTACATGAGGCTATTCTATCAAGCGTTCCCAAATTGTGACGCACTGCGTCACGAATTGAGCTGGACCCACTATCGCTCCTTGCTGCGCGTCGATGACGCCGCCGCGCGTGAGTGGTACATGAATGAAGCTGAAACTTGTAAGGATTACTTACAAGTTCGCACCGGGGCAACCGGCAAACAACAGCAAATTCAACGCCTACGGCAGGATTCTACCGAAGGACCAACCACGGGCTGAAATGCCCCTCCACTCTACGCCTTAAACTTCCTGCCCTGCACCACCAAGACGTGAAAAATCATGATTGAGCACTCGAAAATAGTCCCACCCGAAGTAAGCGCTGCAGACCACGGCCACGCCACGGGACGAGCACTTTTTTCGGCCATTCCTTTCGTCGGCGGGGCGGCTGTTGAAATATTTACCGCGCTACTTACGCCACAGATTGAGAGACGCAGACACGAATGGATGACAGCCATCGGAAATGCTATCGAAGAACTCCAAATGAGAGATGCGAATATTGTGGAATCACTCCAACACAATGAAGCATTTCAGTCAGTCCTTCTTCAGGCTTCTTGGGCGGCTGTGCGAAATCATCAGTCCGAAAAATTGATTGCTCTCAAGAATGCAGTAATTAATGCGGCTGCCGGACATACACTTGAAGAAGATTGGATGCTCCTTTTTGTTCGGTATGTGGACGAACTCACCCCCACGCACTTCGTCGTGTTGAATTACCTGAGCATTAACGAGCCTGCAATTGCCTTTCTGGAGTCTCTCCAAAAGTTGTCGCAGCGGTTCAATGATGAATCTGGCAGGGAAGTCCCAGCCGATCACTTTCAACTCATTTGTGATGATCTGGCTGCACGCGGATTACTTCGACTCAGCGAGAGCATTCGTGACCTCCCAGGTGTATATGGTCACACATTGTTGCAGGTCGAAGATTCTCCCAATGATAACCCAAAAATCCTTGTCACTGAGTATGGCAGGGCCTTTGTTTCATTTGTTCTGATGACGAAATCACACTCAGCAGAAGAGGGAACAGAATGATTGAGGGACTCAAGCCGTATCCGGAATACAAGGAATCGGGGCAGCAATGGCTCGGAGGCATACCCGCTCACTGGGATCTAAAGCCCGGACATGCTGCGTTTGCACCACGGAAAGAGTCTAACCGTGGAATGAAGGAGAAAACAGTTCTCTCGCTCAGTTACGGGCGCATCAAGGTAAAGACCATCGACAAGCAGCACGGTCTGGTTCCAGAGTCCTACGAGACATATCAAGTTGTCGACGAGGGCAACGTCATCATCCGAGGAACCGACCTTCAGAATGACCACACCAGCCTGCGCATCGGTCTGTCGCGCAATCGTGGGATTATTTCATCGGCCTATCTTTGTCTCGAAGCCCAGCCATCAATCACACCCGACTACGGTTACCAAATCCTAAATGTATTTGATTTTACGAAGGCAATATATCGCTATGGTTCTGGTTTGCGCCAGAATCTCGACCACGGGGAAATCAAGCGTCTCCCGATCTTCCTCCCTCCCTTGGACGAACAAGCGGCCATTGTGCGGTTTCTGGACCACGCGAACCGGAAGATCGACGGCTTCATCCGCGCCAAGCGGAAGCTGATTGGGCTGCTGAACGAGCAGAAGCAGGCCATCATCCACCGCGTCGTATCCCGCGGCCTCGATCCCGAGGTCACCCTAAAGCCCTCCGGCATCCCCTGGCTCGGCGACATCCCGAAGCATTGGGAAACACCGCTGAATCGGCAGCTCTTCCGTGAGAATGTTCGGCAGCACAACGGAAAGACCGAACGGCAGCTCTCATTGTCCCAACGAGACGGATTGATCGCTACTGACGATATGAAGGAGCGGTCGTTGCAGACATCGAGCTTTGACAACTGGAAAGTCACAATCCCCGGTGACCTCGTCCTCAATAGATTCAAAGCTCATCTTGGAGTATTTTTCGCGTCCACTCTTCGGGGCATCGTTTCATTCCACTACGGCGTATTTGAGCCTCAGCAAAAGCTGAACACGAAATACTTTGAACTGCTGTGCCACACCGCCCCTTACAAGGTGATCTACGCAGGCCGCTCAAATGGCATGACGGTTGGTCTCCAAAACCTTTCCAACCAGAATTTTTATGGCGTGAGGTCAATTGTTCCACCGCTCAACGAGCAGAACGAGATCG
>JBGTCP010000162.1:0-1998 GCA_041748815.1 Chthoniobacterales bacterium | reverse complement strand
ATATCAGACTCCCCTTCGAGTTTTGCTGCCAGATGACCTTTACCCAGGAGTCGCTCTGCACCTTTTTCGCCAAGAGCGATTTCTGAGGTGCCCTCGCTGTCGACTTTGAGAATGAGACGATTTCCCAAATTCGAGCGCAATTGCATTGGCATCACGCTTGAATCTGGCCGTTGCGCCGCGAAAATAAGGAAAATACCGGCAGCACGGGCTTTCACTCCGAGGCGGCCAACGATGGATGTTACTGCCTCCTTGTAGTCGTCGGTCATCATCCATTCGGCAAACTCGTCATGGATTACCCAGAGGATAGGCGGGCGCTCGGTCGCATCTGGCTTTTTGTAAAGGTCTAGAATCTTGGTGACCTTATTTTCTTTCATCACGGAATACCGGCGATCCATTTCTGTTACAACCGCACTCAAGGTTGAAATTGCGAGTTCTTGCTGATCGATGATTCCGCCTTCGAGGTGGGGCAGCCCTTCAAATATCATGTAATCGACCTGCTTGGGGTCGATAAGAATGATTTTGGCCTGCTCAGGAATGTTAGTGGCAGCAATCGATAGAATGATGTTTTGCATCAAAACAGATTTTCCGCTGCCTGTTGAACCCGCCACCAGAGCGTGGGGAGCGTTCCGAATTGGAGAATAGAAAAGTAATGAGCCATCGTCCTCTTTGACGCCGATCAGCAGCTCCTGGTTGCCATGAGCAGAGATTTGAGGATTCCACCGCGCCCATGCCTCTTCAAAGCGAAGAATGCGCCTGGTTGGCCGGGCCACAGAAAGAGAGACGACTCCAGGCTCCGCTCGAATTGTGATAAGGTTGAGCCCGTGAGTGGTTAAAAACTCGGAGCGCCGCTTCGTGACCTGCTCTACAGTAAGGTTTGAGCTGCCTTGAAATTTCAACAGCGCAGCGTTCGGCGTCAGAACTGACGAAATCAGCTTTGATTGAAGCTGGAACTGCTGAAGGCCACCTTTGGTTCTGCTTTCGATTTCCTTGAGCCATAACTTATCGGCTTCACTGTCGGCGGTGGAGTCCTCTGTCTGTTGGATAGAGGAATGAGACTCCTCGGAAGAACTGGCTGGTGCTGAAGTCGCTGCCGGCAAGGGGGCAAGCGGAGCGATGTCTGTGGATTGCAATGGGGCTTGGGCTTCGGTGGATGAGGCCGGATCGATTGTCTCAATGGCATCTGTCAAAGCGGAGGCCCGTGCGATGCCAGCTGACTTCTTTGTGGTTTTAATCAAAGTTTTAATGCGGTCCGATGGGCGTTGATACACTTTTTCAGACCAAATATCTTGATCCGAGTTCTCCTGCCGGACTGAAACAGGATCGGTGTACTTCCAGAAATGGATAATCAATTGACGCAGCTTCGCTCTGGAAAAGGTTTCTTGGTAGGCGTTGTTGCATTCCGCCACTGCGGCAAAGCTGGAGCATTCGGGGCAATCAGTCGGCCCAGAAACAAAAACATGGGAGTAGCCCCGCAAATGAATGCCGCACTTGCCATCCCGGATGTCTCTTCGCCATTGGGACAGATCCAACTGGGCATTTGCCGGAAAGTGGATGCCGTTGAGAACCATGTCAGAAAAACGACTCAACCAAATATCACGATCCAATCGCCCAGGATCGCCAAAGAGCGCTTTCGCTATCCGGTCTACCGTTTGGCGGAGCTGCTTCTGGGACTCCTTGGACTTCGCTGAAAGATTTGCGTGATCGATGTATTTCGATTCCGAAATAATGACAGACAACTGACGGCTACCGTCCTCCGCGATTTCCGGCGAAAGTGCCAAAATATCTGCGATTTGCTCTTCCTTCTGTCCAAGCCAGGCAGCGTAATCGTCCAGGAAATACCACCCAAAATACCGCTGATCTCCAGTCAGTTCTCTCTCAATGAGGTATTTACTGAGAACGACACCAATCAGTTCGCTCGCGTTCCTGCCCCTCTTGGCTGCTCTCAGAACCAAATCCCCCGATACCGTGTTGGCCTCATCAATGAATCGTTGCGCCAGT
>JBGTCP010000161.1:0-1914 GCA_041748815.1 Chthoniobacterales bacterium | reverse complement strand
CGCTTCGCCGTGATTGAGCGTAAGGGGTTTCTCGCAAAGAATATGCTTCCCTGCATTTGCGGCTGCCACTGCCCATTTGGCATGCTGTGGATGTGGCGTGGCGATGTAAACCGCATCGACTTCGGGATCAGCAAGCAATGTTTCATAACCCTGCAATGGTTTCACTCCGGGGAAATTTTCGACGAAGGCATCTGCGGATTCCTGACTGCGGCTGGCGACGGCTACCAGCTTGCCGGTGGAGGCATCTGCAAATGCTTCCGCAAATTTTTTAGAGATGGAACCTGTTCCCAGGATTCCCCAGCGCACGAAGTTAATGGTCATCCTCCTCTCTGCGCTCAGAGCGGGCGTGAATGCAATCCTGAATGCGAATTATCGGGAAATTTCCACCCGTTGGGGGGGTCTGCCGCGCACTCCGGCGAGGATATAACCATCTCCAATTTCCAAAATAAGCACGTCGACTTGCTGATTCTCCACAGTGACCACCAATGCCTCGCCGCGTGCATATTCGCGGCCATTGATGACGGCCAGCGGTAGGTCACCCATCAGAATACTCGTGACGCGGATGGCGTCCGGCGGAAGCTCAGGTGGCAGGTCGGCCACGACGGCGGGCGCCTCGCTGGTTGACGGGACAAAGCCGATAGGGAAGAACGGGTTCCGGGCAGTGCGTTCGACAGCGAAAGTGGATAACGTGCTGGCCAGAAAACGCCCCGAAGCGGGACTCGCGGCAGCGGATTCCTCCGTAGCCTCCTGAGCGCAGAGGGAACCGGCAAGCGATACGAAGCCAAGTGCGATGATTGAAAAAATTAGAGCTTTCATTGGCGCACCAGATTTTTCATTTCCATTTCAATATTTTGCAAAGCCGGGTCCTCAGCGTCGGTGCTGATGCGCAAAGCGGTGATTTCAAGTAAAGGGTGTTCGTTTTCCAGCCCCGCGAGGGCGATTGCGAAGCGAAGAAAATCCACCTTCGAGATATTGAGCGACCATTCCATCTGATTGTAGGTGGCGAGGCCTTTTTCGATGGGGGTGGACGAATTCACCAGCCGTGCGCTTGCTCCGGGGATTTCATGCGCGGCGAAATGGCGTTCGATCCGTGGTGGGAACCATGCAATCGGAGCGCCTTCGGGGATCAACTCATTTGCGCGGTCGATAGTGTCGATCGCGGCTGCGGACTTTACTTCAAGGGTCTGGGTGGCAGTGATCTGCTGCTTGGCCTCACGCACCTGCTTCTCCAGCGTGGTGACATTGCTCGCAAGTGTTTGTTTCTGCGTGCTGATCGGGCTGATCAAAAAGTTAAAAAATGCAAACACGACGATGATGAAAAAGATCACCATCATGACGACTTTCTGAACTTGATCTTTGGGTAATTTACTCATCTTTGGTGCGGCGTCGGGGCGTTGGGGATGGCGCAGGGGTCGGCGTGGGTTCAACAAGCGTGCCACGGATCTCAAAATCAAACCGTGCTGCGCGCAATTGCTCGCGATTGAACTCAATCTCCCGGTTTTCGTCCTCGAGGGATGTGATGACCAAGTTCGAGTCAAAGACATGCTTGGTGAGAGAAGTGTTGAGCTGCTCACGAAATTCATCCGCATGGCGGCGTGGATCGGAGGATGCAGTGACCCCCTGGATGGAGCCCTCAAGCCGGTTTTCCCGGTCCAGCGCAGTCAAAGCGAGGCCCCGCACCTGGATGGTGGGGGGCACCAAAGCAGTGAATGACTCCAGCACAGGAGCCATATAAAACCTTTCCGATGCGTAGGTGGTAAGCGCTTCGGAAGAGGTGAGAATGTTTTCCAGGCGTGCCTGTTCCAAAGCGGCTGCTTGCGACTGAGGCTCCAGCTGTTTCCATTCCGCTTCCAGCCGGGTTTTATCGGACTTCACGGATGAAAGGCTTTGCAGTTGCTGCATGTAATAGACCAC
>JBGTCP010000160.1:0-3574 GCA_041748815.1 Chthoniobacterales bacterium | reverse complement strand
ATCCACTTTGATTCCGCCTTTCGCTCCGCCATACGGAAGGTCCATCACGGCGCATTTGCAGGTCATCCAGAATGCGAGTGTTTTGACTTCGTCAAGATCGGTCGCTGGATGGTAACGGAGCCCGCCCTTGCCTGGTCCCCGCAGTGTGTTGTGCCGCACGCGGTAACCTTCGAACACTTTGAGGCTGCCATCATCCATCCGCACGGGGATGGAAACGGTGAGCACGGCTTCGGGGAGCTGGAGGCGTTCGATGACCTCCTCGTGGATTTGCGCAATTTTCTGCGCGGCTTCAAGCCGTCCCAATGCGTGGGTCAATTGGTTGTTATCGGAGGATGCACTCATGCGGGCAGGTTAACCGCGGATGGGTGGCGGCGCAACCGCGCAGGCCGCAGTGCGGGACAATTTACCCTACAAAATCCCGCTCACGAAAGCATCGGGATCGAAGCGGGAAAAGTCTTCCAGTTTTTCGCCCGTGCCGATGAAACGGGTGGGGATGTCGAGTTCTCTCTGAATCGCAACCACCGATCCACCCTTGCCGCTGCCGTCGAGTTTTGTGGCGATGATGCCGGTGAGCGCTGCGGCTTCTTTAAACTGCTTTGCCTGTTCGACGCCGTTGCTGCCGGTGGTGGCGTCGATGACGAGGAACGACTCGTGAGGCGCGGAGGCATCGCATTTGCCGAGAATACGGCGCACCTTATCCAGCTCCTGCATGAGATTGTGTTTGGTGTGCAGGCGCCCGGCCGTGTCGCAGATGAGGTACTCGATATTTTTGCGCATGGCGCTTTGATACGCGTCGTAGCAAAGCGATGCGGGGTCGGCATTGTAGGCACCTTTGATCATCTCAACGCCGATCCGTTTTGCCCAGACGTCCAGTTGTTCGATAGCTGCGGCGCGGAAGGTGTCGCCCGCAACCAGCATGACGGAATGGCGGTTGGAGTGAAAATGGTGCGCGAGCTTCGCAACGGATGTTGTCTTGCCCACACCATTCACTCCCACGATGAGAATGACCTTGGGCTTGGCAGGAAATGGCCGGATCGGCGGGTTATCGCGCGGCAATAATTTTGCGATCTCATCGCGGGCGACTTTCACGACGGTATCCGCCGTGGGCTCAGTGGGCAGCGCCTGCAGACGATCAATGATTTGGAGAGTCATCGGCACGCCCAAGTCTGCGCGGATGAGCAACTCTTCCAAATCGTCCCAGTCAACGGGACGGGAGCTGAAGCGCTCCATGATGGATTTGAAAAAACCGGCAGCCATTCGACTATCTCTCTACGGTTTGGATCCCGCTGCCGGTGCGTCTTTGGCGAGATCGACGCGGGCACGGTCGAGCACGCCGTTGATAAATCGCTTCGATTCAGTGGTGCCGAATTTTTTAGAAATCTCTATCGCCTCGTTGATAGCAACTGCGTGGGGGATATTCTCGCCGTGGAGCATCTCGTAAAGCGCGAGGCGCAGGATATTGCGATCCACGATGGCAATGCGCGCAAACTCATAATTCTCGACACAGCGGCCGATGAGATCGTCGATCTCCGTGCGATGGCGCACGACTCCGTGGATGAGCTTGTTGGCAAATTCTCTGCCGGATGCATTGGATGGATTGATGTCCACGTGCTGGATTTTCCAAAAATCCTCCAGCGACGTAGGTTCACCGCCAGGATGCATATCGAGGAGGTAGAGGTATTGGACTGCAGCAATGCGTCCGTCGCGGCGTTTTCCCATTCTGGCAGACTAGTGTTTGGGTTTGAGTTTGAGTTCGGCAATGACCTCTGCCATCTCAACAGCGGCGCGGGCCGCATCGGTGCCGCGGTTTTTCTCATCGCTCAGGCAACGTTTTTTAGCCTGCTCTTCGGTTTTGCAAAAAAGGACTTCGTGGATGATGGGGACGCGCATGTCGACGGCGAGCCTGGCAAGAGCATGGGTGACGGACTCTGCAATGAGCGTGCCATGTGCCGTCTCGCCATCAAGGATCACTCCGAGTGCGATGACTGCGGTGACGTCGTAGCGATCAATGACCTCAGCGGCGACGATGGGGATTTCAAATGCGCCGGGAACTTGTTTTAAGAGGATCTGGGAGGCTGGCGCAAGAGACTCGATCTCGGCGGCAGCGTGATCGACAAGCCCCTGGACCAGCTCCGCATTGAACGTGCTCGCCACAATGGCAAACAGCTTTTTTTGCGCCAGTTGGCGGGGTCTTGGGGTAAGTGCAGTGGACATGAGGCGCTTAATTACTCTTATTACGCACTGCGATCAAGCACCGCTTTGAAAATCATATTTCCATTTGCCCCCTTGCAAGATTGGGGTTTTGGGTGCCTTGTAGTCAGTGGTGGATGAACCAACCCTGCAAAAAAAGACGCCTCCACGCAGGCGCTGGCGAGCGCTGCGAATTATTGCAGCGCTTCTTTTTGCTGCCATCCTCACATTAGCGATTTTGGTGGGTTTCACCGATGTGCTGCAACGGGCGGCGTTTGCATTTGCGCAATCGCGGATCGAAAAAGGCGGCGGCAGCCTCACTGCTTCTCATGTGGGCGGCGGCATCCGGGGGCCGTTAGTGGTGAGAGATCTGGTCTTTGCACAGGGTGAGGAAGAGGCAACTCGCATTGCGGCCGGCGAGATCAGCGTTGGACTGCGCATCATGCCATGGTTGAAGGGCGATGAAAATCTGGTGGCCGATGTGCGTATCGTTGAGCCGGAAATCCGGATCGTGCAAGGTCCGAAGAATGACAAGCCGAAAGAACCGGTGGACGTGCAGGCATTGTTGGAAAGCGTTGCGGAATGGATTCCCTCGTCGCTGATGATCGAAGATCTGAGCGCCGAAATCCTGCAACGCAATGGCGGGCGCATCGCGGTGGAGTCGTTAGATCTCTCGGTAGACCAAACGGTGCTGGGCACTGTGGACATCGAGGGGATTTCGATCACCAACCCCGAGGGCAGGACCACGGAGTTGCCGCCGCTGCAGGGGCGCATCGCCTTGGCCGGCAAGGAACTGGAACTGGCGGGATGGGACTTCGGCGATCTGGCGGTGATCGAATCGGCTTCGCTGGATCTGGAAGAGTTGCAGGAAGGACGGGTCCTTGCCTCGCTGGTGTGGCAGGCGTTTGGCGGGAGCGGCGATGGGCGCTTCACACTGGAGGGCAAACACATCGAGGCAAATTTCAATGCCGCCGAAATCGATCTGGATGCGCTTGCGGCTTTGCTGCCGGACGCGCCTGGGCTCTCGGGTCGTATTTCGTCATTGGCTGTGACATTTGCCGGCAATCCGAAACTGACATCCACCATCGTAGCCACTGCGGAGGGAGAATTGCAGGACCTCGCGTGGGAGGAAACGCCAACAGGAAATCTGGTTTTCACCGCCGCACTGCGGAATGGCAAGTTGACTGTGGAGCCTGTGGATTGGCGATACCGGGATTCCGCAATTTCGCTGGCAGCTGCGGGATCGATGCCGGAAAAATTTGCGGATTGGCAGGCTGGCAGCTACACCATACGGGTGGATTTTGCCAACGCTCTGGTGTCGGACTTTGAGCCATTGGCCGCGCTGGCGGGAGCGGATTTGCAAGGGATCGACGGCCGCCTGACG
>JBGTCP010000159.1:0-1777 GCA_041748815.1 Chthoniobacterales bacterium | reverse complement strand
CCAAAGTGCGCCGCGAGAAATTCATCATTTCCCAGGCCATTTTGCAGCGTGAGAATGGCGGTGTCTTCGCCTAGCAAAGGTCGGATTAATGCTGGCAATGCAGCGTTCGCCGTGGACTTGATTGCCACCAGCACAAGATCGACCTGGCCGATTTTCTCGGGAGAATCGTAAGCTTGCACGTCGCGGAGTTCCAAGGTGCCGTCGTCGCTTTCGATCCGCAATCCATGTTGGCGTATGTGCCCATAGTCGGAGCGCATCAAGAAATGCACATCGCAGCCCGAGGCCGCGAGTTTACCGGCATAGTAGCAGCCCACCGCACCGGCACCCACGACTCCGATGCGCGGTCGAAAATCGGGGTTGCTCCATTTTTTATCAGCCATGCCCCACCCTACCATCTGCTGTGGATCCCGCTCAATGATGATCTACGAGAATCCGCAGTTATACTCTTGACCTGTTCACGCGATGCTCGCCATGGTGATTTCCCTCAGAATGCAAGTTAAAAGGAATCAGGGAAATAGCACCGACATACCGCAACCATGGCATGATCACCTGCATCCTGACGGAGGTCTGCGACCGCATTATGCGGCTCTCATGTCGCAGATGCGGGCAGCCGGGCCCGGGCAGCTCAAAATTCTTGAGGACCGGATTGAAGCCTCGCTGCGCGAAATGGGTGTTTCTTTTGACGTTCGCCACGATCTGGCTTGGCGCAAAAAACCTTGGCACTGCGACATCCTTCCGCTGATTTTTACGGCAGACGAATGGTCCACCATCCAGGCAGGCGTGCGTCAGCGGCTGCATGCCTTTGAGTGCTTTCTCTCCGATATTTACGGCCCTCGCAAGATTCTAAGCGATGGAGTGGTCCCGGTCTCCGCAGTGTTGGGGAGTCCGTACTTCGAGGCACCTGTCTCTGCCATCAACGTTGCCGGCAAAGCGCGTTTGCATGTGAGCGGGCTTTGCATCGCGCGTGATGCCAGTGGTGAACTAGTCGTCCGGAATCATTATTTCAGTCACGCATCGGGCATTTCGTACATGATCCAGAACCGGCGCGCAATGGCGCGGGTGAATCCGCAGATTTTTCGCGCGCTGCCCGTGGAGCCCATTGCCGACATCCCGGTGGCAATGCTCGAGCGCATTCGCCGCACCTCCTCGGGATTGAGTGAGGAACCCAGCGTCGTTTTGCTGTCGCCCGGTCCCGGCAG
The DNA here is from genome assembly GCA_041748815.1 of Chthoniobacterales bacterium. Taxonomy (GTDB): domain Bacteria; phylum Verrucomicrobiota; class Verrucomicrobiia; order Chthoniobacterales; family CAKUMP01; genus JBGTCP01. Next base: position 578 of record JBGTCP010000159.1, on the reverse strand, counting down.
CGCCGCTTATCCCGAGCATTCGCTGCTGGCCCGGAGGATGGGTATTCCACTTGTGCAGGGGGGCGACTTGCTGGTGCTGGATGATAAGGTTTTCCTGAAAACCATCGCTGGCCTGGTGAGGGTGGAGGCGATTTACGCGCGTGTGGCCGACCCGTGGATCGACCCGCTGGTATTCCGTAAAGATTCCACCCTCGGCGTGCCTGGGCTGGTGCATTGTGTGCGCCGGGGCTCCGTGGCGCTCATCAATGCACTTGGCAGCCAATTAGCTGATGACCGGGCATTGCTGCCGTATGCGTCCAGCATCATCAACTACTATCTTGGCGAATCGCCAATCCTACATACTCAAAAAACACGCTGGCTCGGCGATATGGATGAGCGCGCCATGGTGCTCGACAACCTCGCCGATTACCAGATCCGTCCGCTCTACGGTGAAAGGGTACTGGGTCGAACGAAACAAAGCCTTCCCTCCAAATCGGCCGTTCAACAAGCCACACGCGAAGTGTTGCAGGCACCAGGGCAGTTTGTGGCGCAGCGCGCGATCACCTCCTCTTTCACCACTGTGATAGAGCGCGGACGTG
>JBGTCP010000158.1:0-2118 GCA_041748815.1 Chthoniobacterales bacterium | reverse complement strand
ACGACTCTACGACTCAATCCAGACCTTGCTCATCGAAGCAAAAGCCGCAGGTGAACTAAAAGCCGATTGCGTGGTCACAAGTGCAACCGCCCACCTGTACGCACAAATCCTCGGCTGGACGCTGCTTGCCCGGCTTGATCGTGAGTTGGTGCGTGCTGCTGGTAGCGAAACCCTTCGGTGGTTGAACGCCCAACGAGAACAGTGACCGCTTAGTGGAGCCCAACGAAAATAGCCCAGTCAGCGTCTAAAGATACTATGAAAACACTTTGCGGTTCAGAACGAATGCCAGGACCGGGTGATCGACTTCTCCAAACCATAAAAACAATAGATCCCGGGTATTTTCGATCATTTCGATTTAAAATGTCGAACCCGATGGTTCTGAAACGACTCTCAAGTAAGCTCGCAATTCAGCGGGTCCAAACCCAATCACACAAAAATGAAATACATGCTCATATTCAAAGAAACCGAATCGGATTTTGCCTTGCGGGATGACCCTGGAAAAGCTCCAGCCTATTGGGAGGCATGGTCTGCCTACTGCGAGGCTCTAGCCAGCTCCGGCATTATGCAAAGCGGTGAAGGCCTGCAACCGCCATCCGCTGCGACAACGGTTCGAATTCGCGATGGCAAACGGGAGGTTCTTGACGGTCCCTACCCGGAGTCAAAGGAAATGCTTGGCGGATTCTTCATCATTGATGTGCCCGATCTCGATTCCGCACTGGAATGGGCAGCACGCAGCCCGTCATCGGCCTATGCCTCCACAGAAGTCCGGCCCGTGCTTCCACCCACGAGCTGAATCCTGATAGAAAAACGCACGAAGGGCAGACCGCCCTTCGTGCGTTGATCAGCCCATGAATGCTGAATCCGCCATTGATGCGATTGCCCGTGAATCCTACGGACGCCTGCTAGCCTATCTCTCGGTGAAAACCGGTGACGTCACTACTGCGGAAGACGCTCTCGGGGACGCCTTGGTGGAGGCACTTCGACGCTGGCCGGAGGATGGGGTGCCGAAGAACCCGCAAGGTTGGCTCCTCACTGTCGCCAAACGCCGACTGATTGATAATGTCCGCCGCAATGTCATTCGCGAGCGGGACGAAGTCGACGTGCGTGCCTTGCTGGAAGACGCGCAGACCGCGTCGGCTCAAAAAGACGGATTCCCCGATGAAAGGCTCAAATTACTTTTCGTATGCGCGCATCCAGCTATTGATCCAGGCGTGCGCACCCCTCTGATGCTCCAGACAATCCTGGGGCTGGATGCGCACCGGATCGCATCTGCTTTTTTAACGTCACCCACGGCCATGAGTCAGCGGCTTGTCCGGGCAAAATCCCGTATTCGCGCTGCAGGGATCCCTTTTCGAATTCCAGAAGCCGAAGAGTTTTCCGAACGTTCATCCCATGTCCTTGACGCCATCTATGCCGCCTATTCGGCAGGATGGAACTGCTCGGCGGAAGGTGGAAATGCTGCACTCACAGCGGAGGCGGTTTTTCTCTCCAGAATGTTAGTCGGTCTTCTGCCCGGGGAACCGGAAGCAAAAGGTTTGCTGGCTTTGATGTTACACTGTGAGGCAAGACGTGATGCCAGATTTTCCGAAACCGGCACGTTTATTCCTCTCATTGATCAAGATCCTGCAAGGTGGGATCTTGAATTGCTCAGTGAGGCGGAATCGTATCTTGTGCAGGCCTCGCAAAAAAAGATGCCTGGACGTTTTCAGCTAGAAGCTGCGATCCAATCGGTGCATGCCGCAAGAAGGCATTCAGGAACCATCCACTGGTCTGCGATCATTCAGTTTTACGACCTTCTTCTGATTGCCACATCGAGCGTCGGAGCAATCATCGGGAAGGCAGCCGCACTCATGGAAAACGGTGAGCCCGAATTGGCTTTGGAGACGCTTGAGGCCATTCCGAAAGCGGCCATTGAGGATCACCAACCTTATTGGGCGACTCGTGCGCATGTGCTTGATCGCTGTGGGCTGCGGGATGCGGCGGGCACAGCATGGAGGAAGGCCATCGGCCTCACGGAATTTCCCGCACTTCGAGCCTATTTACTTCGCAGATCCCGCGAGAGTTCGCCTGCAAGAGGTCCTGGCGACCGTGTTCAAAGTTGATGAGATGCGCCGACGT
>JBGTCP010000157.1:0-2552 GCA_041748815.1 Chthoniobacterales bacterium | reverse complement strand
CGGGGACCAGGCAAGGGCGGGCTCCGTTACCATCCAGCGACCGATCTTGACGAAGTCAAAACACTCGCATTCTGGATGACCTGCAAATGCGCCGTGATGGACCTTCCGTATGGCGGAGCGAAAGGCGGAATCAAAGTGGATGCCAAATCGCTTTCCACTCTGGAGCTTGAGCGCTTGAGTCGCGGACTCATGCAGGGCATTGCCGATTTCATTGGCCCGCACACCGACATTCCCGCGCCGGACGTTTACACCAACGAACGCATCATGGGCTGGATGGCGGACGAATTTTCCAACATCCGCCGCCAACACACCCCCGCCGTGATCACTGGCAAGCCGATTGCGCTCGGCGGAAGCAAAGGTCGATCCACTGCCACCGGATATGGCGGATACATCTGCATCAAGGAACTTGAACGCAAACATTCCTGGAAACCTCAGGAAAAAACCGTGGCCATCCAGGGATTTGGCAATGCCGGTCAAGCCATTGCCCGCTTGCTGCACAATGATGGCTACCGGATCATTGCAGTAAGCGATTCCCAGGGAGCCATCGTGCGCAAGGAAGGCCTCGACATCCCGTCGGTGATCCGCATCAAAAATGAGGAAAAAGAACTGAAAGCAGTCTACTGCGACGGCTCCGTCTGCGAAGCACAGGACGCCGAGCAACTCGAAGGCGACAAACTCCTCGAGCTCGATGTCGATATCCTGATCCCTGCGGCCCTGGAGAATGTGATCACTGCCGAAAACGTGAACCGTGTGAAAGCAAAAACCATTCTCGAACTCGCCAATGGCCCACTTACTTCCGAAGCGGATGACTCGCTCGCAAAACACGGCGTTGTCGTGATCCCCGACATCCTTGCAAATGCCGGCGGCGTCACGGTCAGCTATTACGAATGGGTGCAAAATCTCAGCGGCGATTATTGGGAGGAAGAGGAGATCACGAGCCGCCTGGAGAAGCGTATGCGCAAACAATTCCGCAACGTGCAAAACCTCGCTGACAAACATTCCACAACATTGCGCACCGCCGCTTACGCACTCGCGTTGCAACGCATCGGCGATGTGGTCGATGCGCTGGGCACGAGCCGCTACTTTGCACCACGAGGCTGAGGCTCTGGATTTTACTCGCTTGTGGCTTTGAACCCTGCTCTCTCTGTTTAAGAGCATGAAGATCATTATAGTTGGAGCTGGGGAAATCGGTCGCCATTTGGCGGAAAAACTGGTTCTCGAGAATCACGAGATTCAGGTCATCGATTCTTCAGCGCAACTGGTTGAGGAGCTCAATGAAGCACTCGACCTGCGCGCCATTCATGCGGACGGAGCATCGGTCTTATCGTTGGAGGAGGCTTCCATTGCAGAATGCGAATTGCTCCTTGCTCTCACCCCGGATGACAATACCAATCTCGTCGCAGCCTCAATGGGCAAAGCGCTGGGCGCAAAAAAAGCTGTGGCCAGGATCCACAGTGGCATCGCCCGCGAGGAATGGCTCTTCAACTACCGCACCCACTTCGGCATTGATTACCTTTTCAGCTCTGACCGCCTGGCAGCGATTGAACTGGCCAAATTTATCCGCAACCCCGAAGGCATCCTCATCGAGGAAATCGCGCGCGGCCGTATCGAATTGCAGCAGCTTCCGGTCACTGCGCAGAGCAAAGTGACAGGGCGTCCGATCGCTGAGATCGGTCTGCCGCAGCGGGTCCGGATCGGGCTTGTGCAGCGGGGATCGAGCGCTTTCGTGCCTGGAAGGGAAGACACGATTGCCGAGGGAGACATGGTGATGATGTTTGGTGAGACCCGGCGGTTGAGAGAAGCGACGAGTTTGATTGATCCCCGCTATAAACCACCCGTTGGTCAGCGGATCGCGATCTTCGGTGGCACTGAATGTGGCGTAGCTCTTGCTCAAATGCTGGAGAGCACCGGGCACTCGGTGCGCATTTTTGAAAAGGACCGCAAACGCTGCGAAGCCATAGCCCAGCATTTACAACAAACGACCGTCCTCAACCTCGATGCAACTTCCCTCTTACAACTGCGTGAAGAGCAAATTGCCTCTACTGACTTCTTTGTGGCTACAAGCAACGCGGATGAAGATAACGTCATGACTTGCCTGCAAGCTGGCGATCTTGGGGCGGGCACTTGCCTGGCCTTGATTCATCGTGCGGACTACGCCGATGCGATGCAGCATCTTGCAAGGCCGCTCGGCATCCGCGGAGCCGTGAGCCCGCGTGAAGCGAGCCGCCGGGAACTCATGCGGTTCATGAACACCGGCACATATCGCAGTGTGATCGATCTGGGCGGTGGAGTAAGCGTGATGGAGTGTCCGCTCTCTGAAACTGCCCCCGTGGCTCATCAGCCGGTGGAAAAAATCGCATGGCCTGCGGGGACCGGACTCATCGCATTGCTGCGCGAATCGATGGCAATCGTTCCGGCGGCAGGGGATGTTTTGATGCCTGGCGATATTGTTTACTCGATCTCCACTGAGGCGGAGCACAAAGCGATGGCGAAACTTTTCGGAGTGCGATGAATTACCGCCTGCTCGCAAAGATCCTCGGCGGAGTGCTCTC
>JBGTCP010000156.1:0-6518 GCA_041748815.1 Chthoniobacterales bacterium | reverse complement strand
ATCCGTGATCTCACGTGTTTCTTTGCCAAGTCCAGCCATCTCTGCAATTCCGCCCGCGTTGTCTGCGACTGGTCCATAAGCGTCGATGCTCATCGTGATGCCGATGGTTGCAAGCATGCCGACTGCGGCTATGCCCACGCCATACAGCCCTGCCATTGAGCTGGTCACCATGAGGATGCCGGCAACCACTGCAACAGGGATCACGACCGATTGCAGGCCCACCGCGAGTCCGCGGATCATGACGGTGGCGACGCCTGTGAGGGACGCTTGCGCGATACTCCGCATCGGAGCGCCACCGGTGTAATATTCTGTGGCAAGGCCGATGAGGATCCCGCCGACGGATCCCGCGACCACGCACCACCAGACATTCACAGAGACACCGAGTCCCGAGATCACAAAATAGGCTGCCGCCACAAATAGCAATGCCGCTCCCAGCGTGCCCCCACGCAGGGCTCTCGCGGGCGCATTGTTGGCAAAAATTTTGACCAGGAAAATTCCCGCCATCGAGCAAAGCAATCCCGCGCTTGCCAGTGCCAGCGGGAGGAAAAGCAAAGCCTGAGTATTCTCCGGCGAGTCCAACAACTCCAGCGCGGCGACGCCCAGTGTTGCGGCGATGGCCATCGACGCGATCATCGAGTTGCAGTAGGATTCGAACAAATCCGAGCCCATGCCTGCCACGTCGCCCACGTTGTCGCCGACGTTATCCGCGATGACACCAGGGTTACGCGGATCATCTTCAGGGATTCCTGATTCCAGTTTGCCAACGAGATCGGCGCCCACGTCTGCTGCTTTGGTGAATATGCCTCCACCCACGCGGAAGAAGATCGCAACCAACGAGCCACCCATCGCGAATCCGTGGATGATATGGATATCCTCCGCTGTGTTGCCGAAGAAGATAAACAGGCCGCCCACCCCTAGTAAGCCCATTGAGGCGACCGTCAGCCCCATGATTGAGCCACCAAAAAATGCCGTGCTGAGCGCCTTCGCTGCTCCTTCCTTGTGCGCGGCCACTGCCGTGCGCACATTTGCCTTTGTGGCCGTGAACATGCCGATGAATCCTGCGACCGAAGACGCAAGCGCTCCCAGCAAAAACGCCATTGCCTCCGCTCCATCTTTGAACACCAGCAGGATCGCAATGAGCGCGGTGAAGATGGCCAGCAGCTTCATTTCCCGCTTCATAAATACCATCGCGCCCGAGTGGATCTCATCCGCGATTTCAGCGATACGGCCTTCGCCGCCGCTTTGTTTCAGGATGCCGCGAAAGATGAGCCCCGCGATTGCGAGACCGAATAGTCCGAGGAGAGGCGCAGAGTAAATCAAATTTTGAGAAATCATGGAATTTTTGTGGGTCTAATAAAGTTGAAAAATGCCCCTCGGTGCACAATAATACTATGCCTTCGCCGGAATGATTTCCCTGGCGAAGCAAACTGGCTCTTGTGAGGTACCGGGGGGCCTTAAATGTTTTCTGAATAACAGCTACCATGCCTTTCCATGTCAATGACTTAGTCGTGGCTGAGCGGGAAAACCGGCTAAAAGCTTTACTTGCTTTTCAAAAAGAGTCTTGTAGCCTTGTGCCCAACTTAACCAACCACCGGCACGCGCCTTGCTTTATTGCGTTTGAGAGCAGACGTAGAATGAGAGACCACTATGAGCACAAACCTTAGTATTTCGCAGACCCTCGGCATCGAGGAAGCACTGAATGCTTTTAACCCGGGCATGGTCGTTTTCGACCGTTATACCCTTGTAAAATCCAGCGGACGTTCATCAGTCACCACAGTCTGGCTGGCGACCGACAAAAAGACTGGAGAAAAATACTCCCTGAAATTTATTCCCAAAGTTGCGCTTTGCGACGTCGCCGGGGAGCGCCAGCTCAAACGTGCTTTTGAGGTAGTCCATCGCCTCAGCCATCCTCGCATCGTGCGTCCAGTGGAGCTCAAAGAGGACGAAAACTGGATCGCAATCATCGAGGAACACGGTGGTGAGCAATCCATGGCTGCGCTTCTCACCAAGCAGCCTCATAAATTCTTCGAAGCTGCTGATCTCAAAAACGCACTCACTCAATCCATTGAAGCGCTGAGTTATGCGCACCATGCTGGTGTGTTGCACAACAAATTCACGCCGGAGAACATGCTCGTCAGTGAATCTGGAGATGTGAAAATCGCGGATTTCGGGGTTGCCCGGGTAATCGCAGACTGCGTGCAGCGTGCAACGCGTCATGTGGGTGCAAGCGGGGAACTGCCTTACCTCAGCCCACAGCAACTTGACGGTGAAACCGCCAGTCCGCAGGATGATATTTATGCGCTGGGAGCTACATTTTTCGAACTCCTCACTGGCACTCCTCCTTTCTCCACCGGCGATGTTATTTGGAAGATTCGGAATGAAGAAGTGCAGTCGGTGGCAAAACGCCGGTCAGAAAATAAGGTCTCCGGGGCTAACGTCCCCAAGGGCTGGGATAAATTGATCGCCGGTTGCCTTGCGAAGCAAACCGAGGATCGTCACAAGACAGTCGAAAGCATCGCTCCCAAACAGGATCTTTTTGAAGGAACTGCCACATTGCCCCCACAGACTCAGCCCGCAACCCAGCCCGCAACGACCACGGCAGCGGCTGCCGCGCTTCCCATCCCGGAGAAGGCCCCCGACAAAGCGGTGGCAAAAACGCCCGGGCCGGCCTCCACGAAAAGTCCTGACCAAACCTCCGGGAAAGTTGCTGAGAAACCTGCTGCTGAAAAAACTCCCGACAAGCCTGCTGACAAAGCGCCGGCGAAAACAGGTTCCACGGAGTCAGTTTCCACACCCAAGCCACTCGTTGCGGATACCCAAGCTCCAATTGTCCGGGATCCTTCGCCCGCCAAGCCTAAGACCACGATCCGCCCTGCAGAATCCACACTTGTAGGAAAGGACACCCCTAAGTCGAATGCGGAGATTGCAATTTCGAAGCGCGTTGGTTCGGATTCAGCTTTACCAAAGATTGAGGGTTCCAAAATTCTCCAACTCCAGGAAGCACCAAAAGATTCGGAAAAGAAGCAAGCATGGTTGCCGGTAGCGCTTGGTGCAGCTGCGCTCATCGTTGCCGCAGTGCTCGTTAACCATTTCGTCTCGGCCTCCCAATCGCCATCGGGCTCGACGGGAGTCGCCGGTTCGCGGACTGAACCTGATGTGGTCCAGGTTTCAGCCAATGAATCCGACAGTCTCGCGCAGGCTCGCGAAGCTCTTGAAGCGGTGCGAGCGGAACGCAATGCGGAACGTGCCCGGGAACAAGCTTCCAGCGGAATTGCCCCGGCCTCCTCTTCCATCGAAGCAAACGCTGAGGAGTCATCGAACGAAGGACTCGTTCCCGTTTCTGAAACCCGCGAAGAAGCTACCGCTGAACCTGAGTCCGCTCCCCAAGTAGCTGAAGCTGCAAGCTCTGAGAACGAAGCAGCCGAAGCAACACCCGCGCCCGCAGTCTCGTCCGACGAGCAAATCCAGGTTGCAAGCAGCGTCACGCTCACCCCGATGCCCGACAACCTTGACGAGCTGAGTCCGGAAGAAAAGGCAGCTTATGAAGCGATCCGTGCTGCAGAAGAGGCCAAAGCAAAAGCTGAGTTGGCCCTGGCAGCGGCCCGCAAGCGTCGCGAAGTAGAAACCAAAATCGCCGAGCATCAACAACTTGTGGATGCCGCCGAGCGCGGGGCTAAGGAAAAAGAAAATGCAGCAGCAACAGCAACCGCTGCTCTGGAGGAACTAAAAACCGCGCGGCAGGCCCAGGTTGCCAAAGCCCGCACCATTGTGGAAGAAGCTCAAAACGTGGATCGTCTTGCCGGTGAGCAGGAATCGCTGATTGCTGCAACGCAAACCGAGATTGACACCGTCAGAACCCAATTGGAAGAACTCACCGCGCAAAATGCCAAGCTGGTCGCTGAGATCGAGGAATACAGACAGCTCTCCAAAACCAAAGCTGAGTCTGTCGAACAAGCACGGGCGGAAATGTCCAAACTCGACGAGGAAGTGGCTCTTAGCGAGCAGGCTGCTAAAGCGGCAGCCCTCGAGGCCGAAGAGGCACGGCAGCTTGCTGAACAACAAGCTCAGGAATTGGAAGAAGCAAAGAAGGAATTGACCGCCGGAACGGTCGAGGCTCCCTCAGCCACGCCGGCTCCCAGCACATCGGTCAAACCTCCTGCGAGTGAGGATCCCGTTATTGAAGAAACCTCTGCAGCGACACCGCCGGAAGAAACGCCGGTAGCATTAGAAGCGATCGAGGACGATACCGGTCCCACGAAAGTGGTGGCCACGAGTCCACCATCCGAGGCCCGGATACTCCCGGGCGCCTCTCCTCCCGGAGGCACGGTTTTTACAAATAGCCTGAATATGAACTTCGTCCCTGTGGGCGAAGTTTTATTTTCTACAGGAGAGACTCGCCGCAGTGATTTCGAAAAATTTAGTGATTCTGTGGATCATCAAGCCAAACAGGACTGGCGTTCGCCCGGTTTTGAACAGACCGGTGAGCATCCGGTGGTGAATGTGACATGGAATGATGCAATGGCCTTTTGCAACTGGCTCACCGAGGCTGAGCGCGAAGCTGGAGTGATCAGCGAGGATCAATATTATCGGCTCCCCACAGACCTCGAGTGGAGTCGTGCTGTCGGACTGGGTGAAGAACGCGGCACCACCCCTGAATCCCGCGATATGGGCGTGACGGGCGTTTATCCGTGGGGCACAGAATGGCCGCCCACCGGTAGCGCTGGAAATTTTACCGGCACGGAATCCGATTCGCGTGTTGCGATACCCGGGTATGATGATGGACATGTGCACACCGCACCGATCGGCAGCTTTCCTCCGAATGCCTACGGCATTTACGACATGGGAGGCAATGTCTGGGAATGGTGCTTTGACTGGATGAATCGCGACCAGCGTGATCGTGTTCTGCGCGGCGGGTCGTGGCAGAGTGGCGGACTCCGGCTCAGTTTGCTCTCCTCGGTGCGCATTTGCAGCAACCCCGACGAGACCGCAGACCATTACGGATTCCGCGTAGTGCTCGTGCCGGGCAATGCACTGTAATCAGCCCAAGCACCTCAGCCGAGCGGGCTTCTGGATTTCTCAGCCGTGAAGCAGGGCCTGCACGAGCCGGGTGGTGCGGGGTCCCGGAAGAATTCCCAGCTCCATCTGATTGGGCACATAAGCGAAGGCAATGCCAAGACTGGGTATTGCGAAGCCCAGGCATCCGCCAGCACCAGCGTGACCGCAGGTTCCGGCGATGGCGGGGAAATGTTTCGCACCTCCATCCCTGCGCGGCACCATCATTCCGCAGGAATACGCAGTAGGGATCATCAACACTTCATCGAATCCGTCCACCACGGGGGATGAAAGTTGCCCGCAAATTCTTGGAGGAACGATTTCCTCGCCCGCCCAGCGACCTCCTTGAGCGAGCATTGCATAAAATCGGCCCAATCCTTCGGCTGAGCCGATCCCGCCAAACGCTGGTAGACATGCACTCCGAAACTCCAGCTGATTCATCTGCGAGGGTCGAATGGACCCGCCCGGGGTGGCAAAACTGCGAGCCTGCAAGGAAGTCGGATCCGCCAATGCCCGGTAAAATGCCGTTTCCTGCTCCGGGACTTCCGGCGAGCGTGGGGCAAGAATCGGATTCACCGTGATCGTATCCGGGACGCCGATCCAGAAGTCGATTTCACACGGATCCGCGATCCACTCCCGCCAGCATTCTCCCAGAGTTTTGCCACCTGCCAGGCGTCGCACGATTTCATCCATCAGATAACCAAGCGTGCGGGGGTGATAGCCGTGCGTCCTGCCCGGTTGCCAATGCGGAGTCTGAGCTGCGAGCGCTTCCGCCACCGCAGCGTGGTCGAGCATGGAAAAGCCGGGATCATCCAATGCCGTGAGCCCGGCGCTGTGCGAGAGCAATTCTTGATAAGTCACTTCGCCTTTTCCTTTGGCCGCGAAGTCCGGCCACAGCCAGGCAACCCGATCCGTCAAAGCAATCCCCCCCTTGTGCATAGCTAGCAGAGTGGTGCATGCCGCCGGCCCTTTGGTCGCGGACCAGCATAGGACAGGGCTGTCCGGTTGCCATGGCGTGTTGCCATTCCTTTCCGTCACTCCACCGGCGAGCGAAAGCACTTCGCAGCCATCCTTCCAAATCGACAATGCGGCTCCCACTTCGAGGCCTTCGAGAAAGTTTGCCTCAAATTCGTTTCGCACCGCCTCAAGATTCAATTCCACAAAGTCATCATGCGGATTTGGGGTCATCTTACAATCATCGAGATGTCTTATAAAAAATTACCAGTAGAAGTTTAACTAATAATGTCGACAAAAGTAAATTTTCTGACTAAGTTCCTTTTGTGATCAAAAATTTAATCCTGCCACCACTGATCACCCTCTTGATATCATGAAATACGCCATTCCCGAGATCTCAGCGGAAGAAGCCGCTGCGATGATTCCTCACGACGCAAAAATCGGCTTTAGCGGTTTCACTCCTGCCGGAGCAGCGAAGAGTATCCCAGGTGCCATCGCAGCAAAGGCCGCTG
>JBGTCP010000155.1:0-4469 GCA_041748815.1 Chthoniobacterales bacterium | reverse complement strand
TATGGATCGCCCCGTGATTGCAGACACAGCTACAGCATTGAATGCGGCCGGGTTTGAGACGCTGCGTTTTTCTTTTGCCGGGAACGGCGCATCGGACGGCGAGTTCAAGGACTCCACCATCACCCAGGAAGTGGCAGATCTGGGGACGGTGCTGGATGAGGTGAGCACTCGTTATTCGAAGATCGCTTACATCGGCCACAGCATGGGAGGAGCGGTGGGAGTCCTGGTGGCAGCCAAGGATTCGCGCATTCAGGCTCTCGTTTCGTTGGCCGGGATGGTGGATACGAAAAAATTTGCTGAGACGGAGTTCGGATCAGAAACGCCGGATGCAGGCCTGATGTGGGAAGATGAGGATTGTCCACTTTCGTCTGCTTTCATGCAGGACCTGTGCGAAAAGATTCAATCTGTCGCACCTGCGGCTGCATCGATTCAAGTCCCATGGCTGCTAGTCCATGGCACGGCAGATGATGTTGTGCTTCCCGATGACACCCACTCGATTGCTAAGCTAAAAGGTGATTCTGTGACGGTTCGATTCATCGAAGGCGCTGATCACAGTTTCAACGAACCTACTCACAAGGCCGCAATGACGGCAGCAGTGAGCGAGTGGTTGCAGAGCAAAACGAAATAGCGCTTACACAGTCGGGTGGGTGAGTTCACTGGGCGCGGCGCCCGCATGCTGGCGCATCCATCTGCTGAAATGCGCCGCATCCGCAAAACCATAAATCGCAGCAAGTTCTTTCATTGAGTACCCGGCGGTTTGAAGGTCGCGGCGGACTGCTCCCACCAGTAATTTATCCCTCCACGCCCGGAGAGTGGTGCCCAGTAAATCCGTTGCCAGCCGGTCTAATTGAGAGCGGCTGCAGCCTGCCGCACGTTGCCACATCGAGTAGGGCAATGGTCCCGCCATGGGTGCCGCTTCGAGGAGCGAGAGAATTTTATCCAGCCTGGCGTCTCCACTTGTGGGTTCAGTGCGACAGGCTCCGTGGGTCTCCGCCCATTCGGAGATTTCAGCCACAAAGTGTAAGAGCTCTGCACGCACCCGGCACCAGTCACTTGCTGTGAGGCGGCGGGAACTCAACGACAAGCCGCTGTTTTTTCCTGTTGCCCCGAGCAGTTTGCAGATGGCTAAAGCTTTCGCGTGCACGCGGCGGGCGGCTTGTCCTTGATCCAAGATAGGCACTGGAAATTCCAGCCACGGCCGGGCGCCCGACCAGGCTGCTTTAAAGCCAATAGACGTGATCCGCGCCTCCTCGCCGAAGCGATGGCGGCGTTGGAAATTCACAGGAAAAAAGATCATGGAGCCTGGTATCAGCTCATTAATCTTGCCCTGAAACTCCACAGTCACCGGCCCTTTTTCAATAAACCACCATGTAAAATGAGGCACCACGGTGGGCATGTTTCTGAACTCTCCCGCCACAGCTCCCTGATAAGCAACATACAGTTCAAGCTCTGTGAGCGGCAAGGGGTCGATGGAAAGAGCGGAATCCATAGGTAATGCGGAAAATATACAAGCCTTGGGGTAACTTTAACAAGCAGTAACGCTTTTCTGCGGCTCCACGTCGTGAGAATATTCATGTATGACTCCCCGCCCTTCTTCGACCTCCGTTTCACTCCTGCCTGCTGTTGATGTTGTAATCATCGGCGGAACCACCGGTGCTGTAGCCACTGCACTGGATCTTTGTGATCGCGGACTCCGCGTAACCGTGGTCCATGACCGCACCGGCTTCGGCGAGGAATCCGCTTCGCGACTGCAACCGGTGCCCGCGGATCTTGACCGTCAGGACCCATTGGTGAACGCCGTTTTTTCGGATAATCCTGCGTTTCCGATTTGGCCCGGCGGGATTAAACATCAGCTGGATCTGGCATTGCTTGAGAAAGATGTGCCCTTTTGGTTTCTGACAAGGCCTGTGGCTTTGCTTGAGGATGAGGCCGGAAATTTCGCAGGTCTTTTACTTGCGGCGAGAACATCGATCTTTGCGCTTCCGGCGAGGGCGGTAGTGGATGCCAGCAGCCGCGGCATTGTTGCACGCCTGGCACGTGTTCCTTTGCAGAAGCTCCGGGAGACAACATCGTCGAAGCTAAATTTCCTCGCAACCGCCGTGCCTGCCGGATGGGACAACGAGGTTACTCAGCTCACTCCCTGGTTTGAAACACCTGCCCGGCCATCACCCATCCAAGTGGCTTTGTTTCAGGCTCAACTGCCTGAGCCTGCTGAATCCCTGGATCCTGCAGCACGCGAATGGGCAGCCCGTGCCACATTGATGGACCCTGCTGTCTGCGCCACCGCAGAGGCGTTGGTGGAGGTTTCGTCCGAAAGCTCAGCACTGCTTAACGGCGGGTCTCTGGCAGAGAATTTTCAGGATTTGGATTCCAAGGCCTGGAGTCCCAAAGCAGGTTTGTATCTATTGAATGATCTGCTGCCGCTTTCTGAGGCGGCATGTGTTCAGCTCAGCCGACCTGATGTGCAAGTTGCGGCCGCACGGTATCTGGCAGGGATTATTGCCGAATCGATTCCAACACCCGGCGCTCCCGTTGCGATGTCCGGCACAGGTGAAAAGTGTGACTATCGCTTCGCCTCACCTTTCCTGCGCCAAACTGCAGGAACCGTCTCACTGGATCTCAGTGCATTTCCGGTACTTGGAGAATGTGACGTTGCAGTTGCAGGCGGAGGCACGGGTGGCGCAGGCGCTGCCATTGCCGCGGCCCGCGAAGGCGCACGCACCGTGGTCGCAGAAGTTCAGCACGGACTCGGCGGAGTGGGCACGCTGGGTTTGATCGCCACTTACTGGTTTGGAAACCGCTGCGGGTTCACGACGGAGCTGGATGAAACGCTCGCCGATCTCGATAAGGTTAACACCAACCGGAGCACATGGAATGCCGAGCTTAAAATGGCGCTCTACGCTCGTTTGTTGAAAGAAGCGGGGGGCGAGGCATGGCTCGGGAGTTATGCATTTGGCGCACGGATGAATGACGGCCGCGTCAGCGGCGTGCTCATTTCCACGCCGTTTGGTGCTGGCGTTCTGAGTTGCGGAAGCTGTGTGGACGCCACCGGCAGCGCCGACGTGGCCGCCGCTGCGGGAGCTCCATGCCGCGTGATCGGTGCCGATCATATGGCCGTGCAGGGGGCAGGACTTTCTCCACGCTTGATCCAGCCTTGCTACAATAACTCCGATCACACCTTCATTGATGATGCGGATCCACAAGGCGTGACGCATGCGTTTGCGGAGGCGCGGGCAAAATTCGCGGAGGACTTCGACACATCGCCATTTGTTGACACGCGCGAGCGGCGGCAGATCCATGGAGATTTTGAGTTGTCGCCGTTGGACTTTCTGGCAAAGCGCACATTTCCTGACACTGTGGTCACAGCGCGTAGCAATTTTGACACGCACGGATTCACAGTGCACCCGATCTTCATGGTCACGCCGCCGGATAAGAAGCCACTCACGGCGGATGTGCCTTTCCGTTGTTTGCTGCCTCAAGGCATTGAAGGCGTGCTTGTAACCGGCCTCGGTGTGAGTGCACACCGCGATGCTTTACCAGTGATCCGCATGCAGGCCGATGTGCAGAACCAGGGCTTTGCTTCCGGAATCGCGGCAGCCTGGAGTGCACAAAAGGGGATTGCTTTGCGTGAGCTGGATATCCGGACCTTGCAGAAAAAGCTTGTGGAGTTGGGGATTCTTGAAAGCCGGGTTCTCACTGAAACTGATTCCTTTCCACTCTCCTTGGAAGTGGTCGAAGGGGCCGTGAAAGCAGGCCCTGTGAACATCCACGATACGGCCGTCTTATTTGCTCGTGCAGCTGAGAGTGGTCCGCGCTTGTTGGATATTATGCGCAATGATGAAGATCCAGCACGTCGCCTGGATGCGGCTTTAATACTCGGTCTGATGGGTGAGATTGCGGCGGGTGAACCGCTTGCAGAGGCAGTGAAGAACACTCCGTGGGATGAGGGATGGAATTACCGTGGCATGGGTCAATTTGGCAAAAGCATGAGCCGCCTGGATGCGATGATCATTGCAATGGCGACTGCAGGTGCGCCAAATGCAGCGGAAGTTTTGGTTCAAAAGATCCGTGAGTTGGAAGGTCTCCCGTATTTCTCTCATTGCCAGGCAGTGGCGCAGGCCGCTGAGATTTTAAAATGTGCAGAAGCTGCTTTGCCGCTGGCAGAACTGCTCGCCCGTGAAGGCATGAGCGATCATGCACAGATCAGCACCAGCGAGGCAGTTGCATCAGCAAACCCGGACGTCACTCACACCGAAGCGCGCAATGTCTCGCTTCGCGAATTGCATCTCGCCCGCGGACTTTTCCGCTGCGGCGATCATGAGAACCTTGGAAGAAAAACCCTCGAGACCTACACCGGCGACCTCCGCGCCATCTTCGCAAAACACGCCCGCGCCGTTCTCAGCATGGGCTGACCCGCTTTTTTCGATAAATGGTGTTGAATGGGATGGGGGAATGCGGAAGATTGCGGA
>JBGTCP010000154.1:0-7277 GCA_041748815.1 Chthoniobacterales bacterium | reverse complement strand
GGACGGTTCTGGAGGTGAACGAGACTGCCTTGAATTTTGCAGCACTCGAGGCGGGCGAAGTCACTGGGCAAAAATACTGGGACACCTTCTGGTGGCGGTCTCCTGAGGGCGTCAGTGACAAGGTGCGCTCTGCGGTGGCGCGAGCCGCAGCGGGCGAGTTGGTGCGGCATACGCTGGAGGCGGCGGGGGCGGGAGGAACGCTTGCCACGATGGATTTTTCGCTCAAGCCTGTGCCCGATGAGCGCGGTGGCATCTCCATGCTCGTGGCTGAAGGGCGGGACATCTCAGCACGGGTCCAGGTGCAACGCGCTTTGCGCGATAGCGAGGAAAGGTTCCGTCAGGCATTTGATTTTGCAGGGATCGGGATGGCTTTAGTTTCCATCCCCGGCCGCTTCGTGCGCGTCAACCGTGCGCTGTGTGAACTCACCGGCTGCGACGTGGAAGATCTTCTAAAAAAAGATTTTGCGGATATCACTCATGAGGCCGACGTCCATGTGGACGCTGAGCTGAGGAAGGCTTTGTTGGAAGGTGAGGAACAGGGCTACCATGTGGTCAAACGGTGCAAACACAGTGACGGCCGCACGGTGATCACACAATTGACTGTCTCGCTGGTGAAGGATCCTGCGGGAGCGCCTCTGTATTTTATCTGCCAGATGGTAGATATTTCTGAGGAGCGTCACGCGCTGGCATCGGTGGAGGAGGCGCTCGCAGACCGGGAAGTCTTGTTGCGGGAGATTCATCACCGTGTAAAAAACAATCTGCAAATCATCTCCAGCCTGCTGAGCCTTCAGGCACGGACTTTGGACGACCCGGCGATGCGGATTCCATTTGAGGAATGCCGCCAGAGGGTTGCTGCCATGGCACTCATTCACGAACGCCTCTATGGCACCAAGGACCTCGCGCACCTCGACTTCCGTGCCTACCTCGGTGAGCTTGTCCGGCAGCAAGTCGCAGCTTACCCGGCCTCATCGCGCATCCGCCTTGAGATCGACGTGGCCGTGCCGCCTGTCCCGGCAGCAATCGCAGTGCCCTGCGCTCTCATTATTCATGAACTGGTCAGCAACGCCCTCAAACACGGATTCTCCGATTCATCCAATGGGACATTGGCCGTCCGGATGCATGATCTGAAGGACCATTGGAAATTCAGCATTGCCAACATCACCGACGCACCTGCCGCGGAACCCAACCCCGATCACGACGGCCTGGGTCTTAAGATTGTGAACGCGCTTGTCCGGCAGCTCCGGGGCAGCCTTACGACCGATCACGGAAATGGGCACACGGTGAGCGTGACATTTCCAGCTCCTGAACTACGTTAGGTCATGCCGCATAAAAGGGGAAAATTGATGATCGTTGAAGATGAGCAAATTGTTGCTCTGGATCTGTGGGCTGTCCTCGAGGATCTCGGGTATGAAGTGGCAGGCCATGCATCCTCTTCCGAAGAGGCTGTGACGATGGCTCTGGATCTAAAACCGGATCTCGTGCTGATGGATATCAATCTCACGGGGCGTTTTGACGGCATAGACGCAGCGCGCCAGATCCGGCTGGGGACTGATTCCGCGGTGATTTTTGTGTCCGCCTACGATGATGATGCCACATTGCTGCAGGCTCAAATCACGGAGCCCTATGGCTACATCCTCAAGCCGTGGCAGCCACGGACCTTGCGCGTGTCGATCGAGATGGCGTTGTTTCACCATCGCATGCAGCGCGAGCGGGAGCGTTTGACCCGGGAACTGGAGGCGGCGCTTAAAGAGAACAAGATCCTCCAAGGCTTGCTCTCGATCTGTGCGGAGTGCAAGAAAATCAAGGACGAGGAAGATCACTGGCTTCCTGTTGAGGGCTATTTGCAAACACACTCTCCAGTGAAGTTCTCCCATGGTCTTTGCCCGGAGTGTTATGCGAAAGCGGTCGCAGACCTGGATGAGATGACGCGCGGGTGGAAATAAGTGCTTGCCATGGAGCGCTCATGCGTCCATTTTGCCTGCCCTCTCCGGTCAGGTCGGCCAGCGGGAGGCCCAACACATCACCCTTAACTCTTTTGTATCCGCCGCCATTGTGGGGATGCACCTTTAACTCAACCCAAACCTTAATAGTATGAACCGCACAGAAATCATGACAGAACTCCTAGAGGCAGGAGTGCACTTCGGTCACCAGACCAAACGCTGGAATCCGAAGATGAAGCCTTTTATTTTTGAAAAGCGCAACCAGATCTACATCATCGACCTCGGTGAGACCGTGGATCAGCTCACGGCAGCGAGCAATTTTCTTTCCAACCTGACCGCGAAGAATGGCAAGGTCCTCTTCGTCGGCTGCAAAAAGCAGGCGCAGGAAGCTGTCAAGGAAGCCGCAGAGGCATGTGGACAATTTTACGTCAACCACCGCTGGCTCGGCGGCACCCTCACCAACCTCTCGACCATCCGCAAAAGCGTTGCCCGCCTGAAATTCATTGAGGAAATCAAAACCTCGCCCGTTTACAGCAAAATGGGCAAGCAAGAGCTTTCCGCTCTGCGCCGCGAGGGTGAAAAACTCCTTCGCAACCTCGCAGGCATCCGCAACATGGAAAAACATCCCGATGCCTTGATCGTGATCGACACCACCCGCGAAGCCATCGCTGTGCATGAGGCGCGCCGACTCGGGATTCCAGTGATCGCCATTGTGGATACCAACTGCGACCCCGATCTCGTGGATTACCCGATCGCAGGCAACGACGATGCGATCCGTGCGATCCGCATCATCCTGCAGCGCCTGGTCGATGCCATCACTCCTCACGGTGAAGCGTCATCCTCCATCGCCGAGGCCGAGCTTGCTGCTGTCTCGGAATAATCGCAGCCCACACTCTCCCCGGTCCATGACCTCCGGCGCTTTCCCCCAAAAGCTGACCGGAGGCAGGACCGGTTTTTTCCAACACACCGAATTATTTATTTGATTACCCATGAGCACCATTGATTCCAACACAGTCAAAGCCCTCCGCGAAAAAACCAATGCAGGCATGATGGACTGCAAACGCGCACTCGAAGAAGCCGGTGGCGACCTCGAAAAAGCAGAAGCCGTCCTTCGCAAAAAAGGCATCGCTTCCGCAGCTAAAAAATCCTCGCGTGAGGCCAAAGAAGGCATCGTTGCCTCCTACATCCATCTCCAGGGAAAAGTCGGCGTGCTCGTGGAAGTCAACTGCGAGACCGATTTCGTGGCAAAAAATGACAGCTTCCGTGAGTTCGTCAAAGACATCACGCTACACATCGCCGCCGCTCACCCTCTCTATGTCACACGTGAAGAAGTGCCGGAATCGGTCATCGCCAACGAGCGTGACATCGCTGCCGCACAGGTCAAAGGCAAGCCCGAGAACATTGTCGAAAAAATCGTCGATGGCAAAATTGATAAATTTTACGGCACGATCTGCCTGCTCGATCAGGGCTTCATTAAAAACCCGGACCAGACCATCAAAGATCTGCTCACGCAAAAAATCTCCGAGCTGGGCGAGAACCTCGTGATCCGCCGCTTCACCCGCTACATGGTGGGCGAGAATCTGGATTAACGCGTCCTCCGGCGTCGTATTGGCGGGATCCAAAGAGTATGCGTCTGGGAGTGAACATCGATCACGTCGCCACGTTGCGGCAGGCCCGATACCGCACGACTCCTGGCCTGCACACCGTCGAGCCATCCTTGGTGGACGCGGTCCGAGCCGCCGAACTGGGCGGGGCGGATAGCATCACCATCCACTTGCGCGCCGACCGGCGACATATTCAGGATGCCGATCTTCCGCAGGTTCAACAGACGCTGCGCACCCGGCTTAATCTTGAGCTGGGCAATACGCCAGAGATCGTCGCCATCGCATTGATGCTCCGGCCCAAGGACGTCTGCCTGGTCCCGGAGAGCCGCGATGAAGTCACCACGGAAGGCGGTCTGGATGTGAATGGCCAGCAGGCAATGCTCGCGGAAACCGTGGCCAGACTCCGGGATGCTGGCATTCGCGTAAGCATGTTCATCGATCCCGATGCCGATCAGATTGAAGCATCGCGAGCCATCGGTGCGGATGCCGTGGAATTGCACACAGGAGCATTTGCCAATGCGACAGGCCGCGACCAGACCACAGCGTTGCAACGCATCATCGACTCAGCTGAGCACGCTCATCGGCTTGGTCTGATCGTCAATGCAGGCCATGGATTAAATTACCAAAACGTGCACTGCATGCACGAGGTGCCTCACCTTGATGAACTCAATATCGGTCACTCCATCATCTCCCGCTCGATCTTTGCCGGCCTCGAGAATGCCGTCCGCGAGATGAAGCAAATGCTCTTGGACGTTCCACGAGGTTCCTGATACACTCCATAGCATCTGCTATGGTGACGCACTCTCACGTTCGTTCTCTACTCCCCACATGGTCTGTCATCGGCGTGGGAGTTTTGGTGGCGATTGTCACTGGCATTTTGCTCCAGCGTGCCCAGCGTGCCAATGAGTCAGCCCGCTTCGAAAGCATTGCCAACACACACTCTCGCCTCTTTGAGCGGCGGGTGATGGAGGCCGAAATCACTTTGGAATCCATCGGCAGGGTCCTGACATTGACTCCCGATCTTTCCCGCGAGGACTTTCGTTCCCTGGCGGAAGGAATTTTGAACCGGCAACGGGGTTTTCAGGCATTGCAGTGGGTTCCATTGGTAAGTCATGAAACAAGGGCGGAATTTGAAAACCGGGTAAGGCAGGATGGCTTTTCTGATTTTCAGATCTTTAATCGGACGGAGGAAGGAGTGGTGGTGGCGCCGGCAGCGGAGCACTATTTGCCGATCACTTACATTGAGCCGATGGAGGGCAATGAGGCGGCACTCGGCTACAATGTATTCACCGCTCCCACACTGAAGTTTCTGGATATTGCCCGCGAGGAACGACGCCTGGCCATTTCAGCTCCGTTCCGAACGATCCAAAATGTGGGCGATCAATACGGAATCGTGATCATCCTGCCGGTGTTTGTCAAAGGAAGTGAGTCGGACCTTTTAGGTTATGTTCAAGCGGTTTTTCGAATGGGAGATCTTTTATCCATGACGTTGCTGGAGGATGCGGCAGCGGGTGTTTTTTTGCGCGTTACTGCGGAGGCGGCCGACGGACAAGTCAGCGTGGTCTATGACGACACCGCAACGGACGAAAGTTCTTTGCACTGGCGGGATCATCACTCAGTGATGCGCATCCGCTCACAACGGTGGGACTTTCATTACTCAGCATCAAACAGCTGGTCGGGGCGCAGTTTTGAATGGTCCACATGGTTGGCGGTCTTTGGTCTCGTCGGTTGCGCAGGTGCCCTCGCCCTCCATGTGCAGTCCACCGCAGATCAAAATTCCAGAATTTCCAGATTGGTGGAAACCCGCACCGCGCAGCTCGAAAAAGAAACCATTGAGCGCCTCCACCGACAGGAGCGGCTTGCGGAAAGCGAAGCACGGTATTCTATCCTGTACAATTCCCTGCCCGATGCGGTCTTGGTCGTGGAGTCCGGCCTCGTCCAGATCATGAATGAGGCTGCAAGGACATTGTTTGATGTTCCCAACCCTGAACGCGGGGAGCCAATTGAGTTCCAGAAGCTGTTAAGCAACGTCTCCGGCTCGCAGCAAGTCTTGGAAGGGGTTAGTCGCACCCTGCACAGCGATCAATCGTTTCAGCTCATGAATTTGACGGTGCGGTGTGACGGGTGTGAGCTCGTAGTCACTGTGCGTGGCGAGCTGGTGCTTTGGATGGGACGCCCTGCGGTTCAGTTGGTGTTTCAGGATGTGACCCGGGAAATGGAGGCAGCCGAACGCGAACGCGGGTTTCAGGAAAAAATCAGCGAAAGTCAGCGCCTGGAAAGCCTCGGGCTCATGGCCGGAGGCATTGCTCACGATTTTAACAATATCCTCACGGGCATCCTCGTGAATGCAAATCTTGCCAAGGAGATCGTGCCAGATAAACCCGCTGTTACGCGGCATCTCCACGAGATTGAGTTAGCCTCCCTCCGTGCCGCCGACCTTTGCAATAGCATGCTTTCCTACGCGGGGAAAAATCCGAAACACAAATCCACCATCAATCTCGCAGATCTCGTCGCGGATACGCTCAAGCTGGTGCGTGCATCAATCAGCAGCACGACCGCGATGAACTTCACCCCGCCTGCGGAACCTTTGCTACTTGCCGGCGACGCCGCTCAGCTTCAGCAGGTCATCATGAACCTCATCATCAACGCCTCCGATGCCATGGATGGAAAACCCGGCCAGGTTGAGATCAGGCTGGAGTCTGCGCAACACGCGGTGGAGGAAGGCTCCAGGCCGCAAAACTTTGGCAGGTTTACGATTGCCGACAACGGAAAGGGCATGTCACCGGATATCATATCCCGCATTTTTGATCCATTCTTCACCACGAAAACCACCGGGCGCGGACTCGGTCTCTCGGCAGCGCAAGGAGTGGTGCGCTCGCATGATGGTCATTTGAGGGTTGAAAGTCAGGAGGGGATCGGCACCACTTTCACGCTGGATTTTCCGCTGGCGACAAAAGCGGATTTGCCGGCAACGGCGATTCCTTCCGCTGCTGAAGAGGACTTTAAAGCGGAGGGCAAGATTCTTATGGCTGAGGACGAACGTCTCATTCGTCTCGTGTTTGAAGCGGGTTTACGGAAGCGGGGCTTCGAAGTAAAAGCCTGTGAGGACGGTCTGGCAGCCGCTGAGGAGTTTGAAAAGGATCCCGGGAGTTTTCGGTTTGCCATCGTGGATATTAACATGCCAAGGCTCGACGGCCACGAGACTATAAAGCGCCTGCATAAAACCCGCCCGGAATTGCCCATCGTGATCATAAGCGGATTTAATGAAGATAATGTGGCAGAGCTTTATATCAACAAACCTGGCTTCATCTTCGTGCAAAAGCCATTTGAGATGAAAGCTTTCATGGCCGCTGTGAGTCGTTTGTTGTCACAGGTCTAAAGAATTTCCTGCCCTCGCCGTGCCATGAATTTCTCAAAAGCCGCCAGAGTCTCGGGGCTCACGTGATGCTCGATGCCCTCGGCATCAATCCTCGCCGTGCCCGGTGAGACTCCCAATGCCTCTAAAAATGCCACCACTTTTTCATGCCGTGCGCGCGCTTTGACTGCCAGACGCCGCCCTGCGTCCGTTAAAAAAATTGACCGGTAGGGTTGCGTGGTCACCAATCCCTCACGTTGCAGGCGTTGGACAGTGCGCACCACCGTCACATGGGTCACGCCGAGCGCCTTGGCAATATCCGTTGCCCGCGCCTCACCGTGCTCGGCGATGAGATCCGCAATCGCTTCCACATAATCC